>CAYSIO010000016.1:0-12185 GCA_964431115.1 uncultured Vampirovibrio sp. | reverse complement strand
GGCAGTATTTGTGAAACTATCAAATACAATGAAGATGGTTCAAGAAAAAGAAGTTTTTTTGATATATTATTCGGAGATTAAATAGGAATACGTTTTTTATTCTTTTTATGTTATATAAAATAAAAAAGATAAGGAGAATTAAAAATGCTTAAAGGACCGTTTTTAGACAGAAATTGGATGGGACAGAATGAAGACTATGAATCTTCAGATATTGTGATGCTTGGAATACCTTTTGACGGTACGGTATCTTATCGTCCCGGCTCAAGATTTGCTCCTGAACAAATACGTCTTGCAAGCTGGGGGCTGGAAGAATACTCTCCTTATTTTGATAAACATTTAGAAGACTGTAACTTCCACGACGTTGGCGATTTGGAATTTCCTTTAGGTAATACTAAAAAATCTCTTGATGTTATTGAAGAGAATGTTCGCCAAATTTATAAAGACGGTAAAAGAGTTTTCGGAATTGGCGGAGAGCATTTGGTTACATTGCCTGAAATCAAGGCTGTAAGCGAATTCTACAAAGACTTAGCAATTGTGCATTTTGATGCTCATACGGATTTAAGAGAAGAATACATTGGCGAGCCACTTTCTCATTCTGCGGTAATTCGTCACTCTGCAGAAATAGTGGGTTTTGAGAACCTAAAACAAATCGGAATCCGCTCAGGGATGAAAGAAGAATTCGAATTAATGAAAAAACATAACACTTTGATTCATGAGCATCACGAACTGGATTGTCTGAAAGACAAACCAATTTTTGTAACAGTAGATTTAGATGTTTTAGACACCTCAATCATGCCGGGAACAGGTACGCCTGAAGTTGGCGGATTAGATTTCAAAGAATTAGTCGGTTGGTTTAAATATCTTTCTGATTTCAACATTGTAGGTGCTGACGTAGTTGAACTTGCCCCGGATTATGACGCAAGCGGAGCTTCTACAGCTGTTGCTACAAAGGTTATCCGAGAACTCTTAATGGCGATGTAAGCTACTTCTTCTTTCTTTTAGCCACGAAAGCCTCTGCAAGAGTTATCACATTATTCGCAGTATTTTGTTCTATTACTTTTTGTGCTTTTAACTTTTTAAGCTCATCAAGCTTCTGTTGACTTCCATAAAGAGCTTTTTTAAGTTCTTTTAGTTTTTGCGATTCCCTAGTCTCTTGTTCAGTAAGAGAGTGAAGCTCACTTTTCGCGGCTTCAAATTCTTTATTCTTTCTACGAGCTAATCTTGTCAAATTGATCACCGGTAATAGTGGTCCCGCCACAAATTGCGCAAGGAGTTTTAGGTACTTGGGTAAGGACTTTATATTTAACACGAGAATTAAAGTTTGTATTTCGAGAATTTTGTCTGCTAAAATTTATACCAAATATAATCATTCTTGTACCCCTTGAGATTTTAAGTATTCTTGCATTCTGAATCTTTTTTTGCCTTCAATTTTAATACTTTCCTTAATTCTAAAAATTTCCGAATGCAAAAATTTTAACTCAGCGTCGAGTTGCGGATTAGGTCGTTTGTCTTTCATTTTTTCAACAATCTTCCTGTCTCTGGAGTTTAAAACATCATATAACTCCTCGTTTAGTCTTTCTTCTTTCTTTAAAGATAATTTTATGCCCTCAATACAATATCTTGTAATATCTATTTTAATAGCATTTTCAGTTATTTCGGCTAATTTGAGAGGCATTTTCAAAGGATAAAAATCCAAGAAAGAAGGTATTTCTTCTTTTAGTAAAGCATCTGAGACTAAATCAACTTGATGCTGGATATACTCTTGCATTTTTGGGTGATATTGAGTGAAGATTGTATAAGGAATACGATTTCTCAATTGATTACAGCTTTTATGCATAACAAGCTTGTTCTCAGCTTTATCAATTCCGCCTTCTGCAACAGCATCTAAATGTTCTTCCGTTGCATAATTCGGATAAAATAATTGTGCAATTATTTTACCGTCAGAGTAATTGTGCTTATGTGCAAATGATAAATATGCATCTGCAGACATATAAATCATAGGAATTTGGTCTATTTCTTTATAAACCTTTTCCAATAAGTGTTCACAGTTATTCTGTATCAACACTTTCCTATACATATTTTTTAGTCTATGAATCCGTGCTTGTGGATCGGCAATCTCTTTGAAATCTTTAATAGCTGAATTTTTTAAAGCATAAAAAAGAGGAACTGTTTCCGGATTTTCTTCTTCAACAATTGCACCAATATTATTAAGGTGAAAATGCATCTTATCACACAGCTTTCTATGTTTAATCCG
Organism: uncultured Vampirovibrio sp.; assembly: GCA_964431115.1. Lineage (GTDB taxonomy): Bacteria > Cyanobacteriota > Vampirovibrionia > Gastranaerophilales > Gastranaerophilaceae > CAG-196. The sequence continues at coordinate 9,931 of CAYSIO010000016.1, read as the reverse complement.
TGCTTGCAAATCATGATGAGTATAGATTTCTTCAATATTTATAATTTCTGATAGTGTCTTATCCGGATATTTTTGAGAATGCTTTTCTAAAATTTCATAAGCTTCTAATTGCTCCTCTGTCAAAAAATCTTTAAACTCAGCAAGATTTTTTAATACTACAGATGCGGGCTCCAAGTAGCTTCTTCCTGCTTCTAACATATCAAAAAATGTACTGCCTATAGTACGGTCTATGCAAACAACATCATCCGTTTTTTCTTTATCAGCTTTTTTCTGCTGTATTTGATTCGTTACAGCTTGCTTAAGTTCTATATAATTTTTGCTGTCTTCCATTATCTCATCAAGTGATTGATTTGGGAACTTTTCGGTAAAACTCACCAAAAGAGCCCAAGCTGAGGGAAAATTTTCTTCAATATAACTTAATGCTTGTTTTTGCATATTATAAATTAACGGTTTACAATTCGGTATGTTTTTCTTTACAAAAGTGTCAGTAACCAAAGCTTTCCTGCCACAAACAGCACAGACCATGCCGTCAAGCTTTTTTACATAGTTAAAATGCTCAACACCCCTGAATGCAAATGTTGTGTTTTTATTTTCAGTCTTTATGGGTAATATGTTCATATTTTTAATAAAACCCGTAAATATTATTTTTGCTAATGTAAGATTTGACTTATTTTAAAAAAAGTGTGTACTATAATATAAGAAGATTACTATTAGGAGTGAGGTTAAATGAAAAGATTCATAAAAACAGGGTTAGCTATTATTTCTGCATTTTATATTTCAACAGATGTTTCGTTCGCAGCTACACCTGCAGAATTATATGACGATGTTTGGAAAATAGTTAATAAAAAATTCTATGACCCGACAAACAATTCACAAGACTGGGCAAAATGGAGATATCGCTATGATCATAAGCTTAAAACTACAGAAGATGCTTATGTTGCAATTGATACTATGTTAGCAAGCTTGAATGATCCATATACAAGATTTCTTCCTCCAAAAGAATTTTCGGAAGAAACACAATCAATCAAAGGCTCTTTAAAAGGCATCGGAACCCAAATCGGTCTTAGAGACGGAGAATTGGTTATCATTGCACCGTTAGAAGATTCTCCGGCAGAACGCGCAGGGCTTCTTGCCGACGATAAAATTCTTGAAATCAATGGAGAAAGCACAAAAGGTATTCATATAGATGCTGCAGCAGATAAAATCAGAGGCGAAAAAGGAACTACCGTAACTCTTTTGATTCAGCGTAAAGGTGTTCCTAATAAGATATACACTATAGTGCGTGATGAAATTGAAGTAAAATCAGTATCCTGCAAGCCGCCTTTGGAAACTACAATTATCCCGGAAGATATTCAGTACATCCGTTTGAGTTCATTTATAAGCAAAAACGCTTCATCAGAAATCGAAACGATTTTAAATAATTGTGGTGATAAAAAGGGAATTATTCTTGATTTACGTTCAAACCCTGGTGGATTATTAACAAATGCTATCTACATTTCTGACATGCTTTTGAAAGGCGGTGTTATTGTAAGTACAGTTGACAGAGATAGGTATAAAAGCACTACCAGAGCTCGTTATGGACAGGTAACCGGAAAACCGATTGTTGTCCTTATTAATAAAGGTTCTGCCTCTGCAAGTGAAATTCTTTCCGGCGCATTGAAAGATAATCACCGTGCAACAATTGTCGGAGAACAATCTTTTGGCAAAGGTTTGGTTCAAGAAATTAATCGTTTACCTGACGAAGCAGGTATGAATATTACAATACAACGATATTTGACTCCTTCAGGACAAGATATTAATAAAAAAGGTATAACTCCTGATGTTGTGGTAGAATTAACAGAGGAACACGTCAAAAACAAAGATGATGTTCAGTTAAAGAAAGCTATTGAAGTATTGGGACAAATGACATGCGTTGTACAAAGGAATGGGTATTAAAAAGTGATACAGATAACCAAAAGTCTTTAATAGACAGGCTTTTGGAAATAAGGGGAATAAAAACTGAGGATGCTAAGAAAGAATTCTTACATCCTCTTGAAATTACTTTAATGCATCCGAATGCTTTTACGGATATGAGTAAAGCCGTAAAAAGAATCATAAAAGCTATTGACGAAAAAGAAAATATTCTTATTTATGGTGATTTTGATGCTGACGGAGTTACATCTACATCCGTACTTTTAAAAACCTTTCAGTATTTAGGCGCACAAGTCGATTTCTATATCCCGAACCGTGAAAGTGAAGGACACGGCCTAAATTCAAAAGCTTTGGTTAAACTAATGAGCCAAAAACAGCCAAAACTAATTATTACCGTAGATAACGGCATCAGTAACGTAGAAGAAGTTCGCTTTATAAATAGTTTTGGTAGAGATATTATCATTACTGACCACCACGAAGCTCCGGAAGAATTACCTGAAGCATACGCAATAATAAACCCTAAAGCTATGAATTCTCTGGACGAAAGCTTAAGCGCAAAACAGATTGAATACTTGACTTCGCTGGCAGGAGTCGGTGTTGCATTCAAATTAGCTCAGGGGGTTTTAGAACATTATAATAAATTAGATTTCTGCTATGAAATTCTGCCTTTCGTAACAGTCGGAACAATTGCTGATATCGTTCCTCTGATCGGTGAAAACAGATATTTTGTCACAAAAGGTCTGGAGCTTATTGCTTCCGGGAAGCACTACGGACTTAAGAGATTGCTTGACGTTGCAGGAGTAAATACTGATAACGGATTAACTGCCGAACAAGTTGCATTTACTATTGCACCAAGAGTAAATGCATCTGGCCGTTTAGATACAGTAGATGCTGCAATTAAATTAATGACTTCTGAAAACAAACAAGAAGTCGAAATGGCTATCATGACTTTAGAAAACTACAATAAAATTCGTCAGGAATTGTGCTCAAACACTTTTGAGGAAGCAGATGCTATGTGGAAATCTTCCGGAATGAAAGACAACGCTATTGTGCTTTGCAACAAAGAATGGCATATCGGAATAATCGGTATCGTAGCTTCAAAATTTGTTGAAAAATATTACAAGCCTGCTTTTATAATGACCTACAACGAAGAAGCAAAACAATACAGATGTTCTGCTCGAGGCGTAAAAGAACTAAACATATATGACATAATGTCAACAATCTCCGAATATTTTGATGGGTTTGGCGGACACCAACTTGCAGGAGGTTTTGGGTTCAGTGATGAGAAAGTAAGTTTCGAAACTGTTAAAAAAGCTTTAAACCAAACCATTGACGAGATGTTAAACGGACAAAAACTCAACCCTTCTTTGGATATTGATTTAGAATTGGATGTCAAAGATATCGACATTTCACTTGTTGAAGAAATAAGCAAACTAGAACCTTTTGGCGCTTCAAATCCAAGCCCGACATTTGCAATCAAAAATTTAACTTTAAAACAAAAGAAATTAATGGGCTCTACAAAAGATCATTTGAAACTAATAATAGATACTCCGAACGGTTCTAAAGACTGCGTGTGGTGGTCAAGAGGAGACATCCCGCTTATTGCGGGAGATAAATTAGATATTGCTTTTGCTCCTCAATTAAACACCTTCAACGGTACAACCGATATTCAATTAATTATTAAGGATATTCATTCTGATGCGTTAGCTGAAGAAGAAAAATCCGATATAAAAATATATGACCATCGCAAAAAAACAAATATTTTTGCTCAGGTTGATGATTATATTAAAAATTCGAAGCTTGGAATCTCTGTTTTTGCAGAGGACATGAAGATTAAAGAGATCTTAAAACCGTATAAAAACATTTCAGAAAAAATAGTCAATCGTCAAACGGCTTGCAAAAATGATGTTCTAATGTTCTTTGATTATCCTTGTGATGAAGATGTTTTAACGAATTTAAAACAAGCCGTTTGCGCAACTTCAATTCATTATATGAATTATCAAAACTACAAAACTGACGAAGAAAATATTTTAAAATCTTTTGCAAGCATGGTTCGTTATTGTTGTAATAATTTAGAAGGTAATTTTTCATTAATTAGAGGAGCTTCCGCTCTTGGACTAACGGAAGAAGTGATAGAAACATTACTGGATGTATATGAAGAGTGTGGTATGATAAAAATAGATTCAAGAGACTCGGATAGCTATAAAATTCGTTTTGAATCCGGAGTAGAGTTTTCAAAAGCTTTGCACACTCCTAAATATGCGGAATTTATGGAGCTATTGAATACAATAAACGAATACAAGAATAAGTTTATGACAATAGATTTTTAAAAAAGAATTTTGGAATTAAGAAGAAAAAAAGGATAAAAAAAAATGAAAAAGTTGTGTGAATTTGTACGTGGGCACATTGATTTTGGTTTTCAAAGCGTTACATGGGTAGGAATTTTAACTGCACTAGCAATAATACCTGCTGTAATGTTTTTGCCTGAACGTTGCGGTTTTGAAAACGGAATAATCGAAAATATACAACTTTTAATCCTTTTTGTTGGTGTATATTTTTCTTTACGCCCCAAAACAGACAAAAAATTCTTTTATTTTGTCGCCTTAGTTTTAGGAATTTTATTAATTAGAGAAGTCAACTGTTTCAGAACAGTTTTTTTCGCAATACCAGGTGAAGAAAACGCTTTCTATCGTTGGTCTGAAATAAAATACGGTTGGCTTGCTCACCCTCTTTTTGGGCTTTATATGGCTTATGTTGGTTTTTACTTTTTAAAGAACAAATTATTTATAAACTTATGGGAAAAATTAAGAGATATCAAATTCCCTATATGGAATTTTGTATTACTTCTGATTGGTATAGTAGTCGGATTATATGCAGAAGGAATTCACAATCTTGTTTTCGAAGAATCAGCAGAACTGTTATTTTACATTGCTTTAATAGGATTCATATATTTATATTCACAGCACAAAAGATTTATTAAATAATTGAAAATTTATATAAAATTATGCTAGTATTGTTTCATATTTAATGGGGAGAGCCTTATGAAAAAACTATTAGCATTACTGATAACAATTATTATGACAGCAGGGATTCAAGCTTTTGCAGGTAATATTGAAATTCTACCGACATTTGCTTCAAAATCAAATGCTCAAGATAGAGTTTGGGTTGGAACTTTCCAACTTGTTTGGAATGATTTTATAAACAAAATCGTTTTCAATCCGATTCGTTTTAGAGAAGGAAATCCTGTCATTGTGAATAATTTAAATAAACAAGAATTCACTGCAAATGATTTATCCGAAAATTCATATTATAAATATGCAGGTAAAGTTAAAAAGAATACAAAAAAACAAATTTCAAAAGCTATCCGAAAAAAATTCAAGGAAACCAGCGATATTCTGGATAAACTCGATTTAACCCCAAGAAATGATATGTTTGTCTTATACGCTATGTTGAAAAAAGATTTTGAATTCATCAGAGAGTTTGATAAACTTGAACATTCAACTTTTGGCGAAAATTCTTTTGCAAATTACTTTGGCATAGACAAAAATTCTAATCCTTCACTGGGTCAAGGTGTAAAAGTTCTGTTCTATAACAATTCTGATGATTTCGCAGTTGAGCTAATCACGAAAAATAATGATGAAGTATACTTGTATAAAAATTCTTCAAACAAACCGTTTAAATACATCTATGCAGATATGTTGAAAAAACAAGCCAAATTCTTCGGTGATAAAAATTTCAAAAAAGTTGACGAATTAAAAGTGCCGAATATAAAATTCTTTGAAGAAAAGAATTTTGAAGAACTGGCAAACAGAAGAATTATGGGAACAAATATGGTTATCAATCAAGCAATTGAAACCATCAAATTTGATATGAACAATAAAGGGGTTAAATTAAAAAGCGAAGCGGCAATGACTGTTATGACAACAGCTTTATTACCAAGCGAAGAAGCAACTCCTCGCTTATTCTATTTTGATGATACTTTTGTTATTTTCTTAAAAGAAACAAAGAAAGAAAATCCGTATTTTGCCTTAAGAGTGAACGATATAACAAAATTTCAGGATAACAAATAGCAATTACTGATTCATTTTTACTAAGCGAACTTTCCTTAAGAATCCGCTTTTCTGATGATAAAATGTAATCTTTTATTACAGGATTTTTCTTTTGCATAATTATATATTAGAATAGTAATATATGGGAAATATTATCCATACGGGGAAAAGAGAGTTTAGTATAATTTCGGAAAAGATTTGAATGAGAAGACGCAGAAAAAAATTTGATTTATATTTAGTATTAGCTTTAGCAATTTTTACAACCGGATATTTTATCTATAACCATATTTCATCAGAAGACAGAGGGATTAAAGCTTACCAAGAAGCTTTAAATACATATAAAGATGCCGATTTTGAGAACGCATATCAACTATTCGGAAAAGTACCTTCCGGTTCAAATCTCAAAGAATCTGCATTATTCAGACAAGCACGTTGCGCAACCAACTTAGGCAAAAAAGAACTAGCCGTAAAAAAATACAATCGGATTATTCATTCCGGCTCAAAATCCAGTATTGTCCCTATCAGCGAATATAATATGGCAAATCTGCTTTTAGATTTAAAAGATAAAAAAGCTAAAAAACATTTTAAAAACATAATAAAAAAACACCCTACCAGTGATTACGCAATTGCCGCAGAATATTATCTCGGGCTGATTGAAATTGCAAATCTTCCAAAAGATGATAAAAAGTTGACAAAAGCCAAAGACCGCGCCTTTATAAACTTTAAGACTTATATTGAAAAAGCTCCGGACGGACGATTTGCGATAAAATGCGTTGATGAAATCCTAAAACTTGATGTAAAACTCAAAAACTACGATAATCTGCTTATTGCAAAAGCTTATTATGCAAACGGTGATTACGAAAAAGCACAAGAATTCTTAAACAAAACAACCTTAGCAGAAAGTTGGACTGATTTTGCGAAAAATGAATATAAATTAAAAAATTATGATAAGGCAAAATATTATACCAATTACGGACTAAAAGACCACGCAGAAGCAGTCAACCAGAAAGATATTTATGAAGTAATAGACAATTATATCGCAACATACAATACTCGCAAAGAAGGAATAAAATCTCTGGTTAATGCAGGCTATAAATCAACCGGAGCAGACTATATATCATACCTTAATTGCAACGAAGTTGTTGAAAACAGCTATAAAGAAGCCTGCTACAGAACCTTATATGAAAATTATCCTAACGGACAATTTTCCGGAGATTCTTTGTATAACTTATTCATGGCAAAATATTTACAAAAAAAATATTATGACGCCCAGAAGCTGGGATTTTTACATCTGGAAAAATTCCCAAATGTTAAATCTTCACCGGCAGTAACTTACTATATGGGTAAAATTTCTAAAAAATTAAAACATTATGAAAGAGCAAATCAATATTATAAACAAGTTCTTTCCAAATACCCTGATTCATATTATGCATATAGAGCTCATTATAATTTATACAAGGACGACGGAGCACTGCCTTTTGAAGATTTAACTCCAAAACCTATAGTTTTTCCTTACAAAAAATCTTTGGAAAACAATTTAGTAATCCGTCTGGCGCTACTCAAAGACTATGATTTAGTTGAAGAGCTCTGTAAAAAAGATAAATTTATACAAAGCTGGATAGCTCATCAAAAGGGAAATCACACTATTTCTGCAATAATGGCGAGAAATGCAATGCAAGAGTTGGCAATAAAGCCAGACTTTAGTGATTTGAGATGGAGATTAGTTTATCCTTTGCACTATTTTGAAACCGTGCATAATTTCAAAGGTAACAATAATCCGATTGTTTTACAATCCATAGTAAAAGAAGAGAGTCATTTTAATCCTGAAGCTACGAGTTCTGTTGGCGCAGCCGGACTAATGCAACTAATGCCGTCAACATATAATGAAATAGTCAAAAATCGTGGAATCGGCTCTGACCCATATAAAGCTGAAGACAACATAAGAGCAGGAAGTATTTATTACGAAAACTTGAAAAAGTCATTGGGTAATAAAGACTTGTACGCAATATCAGCATACAATGGTGGAATAGGTTCTGTTACAAAATGGTTTTCAAAGCTTATATATAACGACACTGATGAATTTGTAGAACAAATACCTTATCCGGAGACTAAAAACTACGTCAAAAAAGTGCTTAGAACATATTGGGTTTATGGTAATATTTATTAAGAACTTTTATAATTCAGATATTTGAGGGAAATGATGACAAAAGGCTTATTTATAACATTTGAAGGCGGAGATGGTTGCGGTAAGACTACGCAAATCAAACTTCTTGATGAGTATTTGAGGGGTAAAGGCTATAACACTTTATTAACTCGCGAACCAGGTTCAAAAGGTTTGGGAGTAAAGCTCAGAGAAATTCTATTAAATTATGACGGCGAAGTATCTCCCGTTTGTGAGTCTTTTTTATTCCTCGCAGATCGTGCACAACACGTTGATTGCATTATTAAACCCGCACTTCAAGAGGGTGTTATTGTGCTATGTGACAGACACACTGACTCAACAGTTGCTTATCAAGGCTACGGAAGAGGGTTGGATTTAGAACAAATTCATCGTTTAAACAATATTGCAACAAGCGGACTCAAACCTGATTTAACAATAGTTTTAGACGTTGACGTTGAGACATCGCAAAAACGAGTCGGTAGTGAAAAAGATAGAATGGAATCTGCAGGAGTTGAATTCTTTGAACGAGTACGTAAAGGCTTCTTAGAAATCGCAAAACAAGAACCGAATAGAGTTAAAGTTGTTGATTCAACCCAATCAATAGAAGATATTCATAACCAAATTTTGGAGTTAGTCGGAAGATGAACTTAGAAGAACTAAAAGAGCGTGTAAATAAAAACACTACAAGTTCTGAAGTTTTAGCTCCAAAATTAGAAGAATTAGAAGCGAAACTTCAAGACCCTACTGTCTGGGCTGATCAAAAGTTGGCAACCGAAATAGGACAACAAGTTAGAGAAATCAAAGATAAAATTTCTCTTTTTGAAGGTTGGAAAACAATTCTGGAAGACGCATTCACAGCAAAAGAAATAGGTGATGATGAATTAATTAAAGAGAGTGAAAATTCACTTATTGAGCTTGAAAAACAGCTTGATAAATACGATATCCAACAAATGTTATCCGGCGAATACGACGATGCGGATGCTTTTTTATCGATAAATGCAGGCGCAGGCGGAACAGACGCACAGGATTGGGCAAGCATGCTTCTTCGGATGTATAACCGTTGGGCGGAAGCTCGCGGGTGGAAGGTTGAACTTGTAGATAAATCTGATGGCGAAGAAGCAGGAATAAAATCAGCAACGATTAAAATTACGGGCAAGTTTGCTTATGGTTATGCAAAAGCTGAAAAAGGTGTTCATCGTTTGGTAAGAATTTCTCCATTTAATGCTAATGGAAAAAGACAAACAAGCTTTGCATCTTGTGAAGTTTCACCAATTATTGCAGATTACGAAAAAACAATTGTAATCCCTCCTGAGGACTTGGAAGTCGATACAATGCGCTCCGGCGGTGCAGGCGGTCAGAATGTTAACAAAGTAGAGACGGCTGTAAGGATTTTGCACAAACCAACAGGGATTGTGGTTAAATGTCAACAAGAACGCTCGCAGTTGCAGAATAAAGAAAACGCTATGCAGATGCTGGCGTCTAAACTTTTAGAAATGAGACAAATGGAACATGAGAAAAAACTTGCGGAGTTGAAGGGCGAAAACTTTGATATTAACTTCGGCTCTCAGATTCGTTCTTATGTATTCCATCCATATAAAATGGTCAAAGACCATAGAACAGGCTACGAAGTCGGTAACGTTGACGCAGTAATGGACGGCGATTTGGACGGTTTTATTGAATCATTTTTAAAAGATAGCAAATAAAACGTTTGACAATTGATTTTGTTTGGGTTAAGATTGATTTTGCCGAAAGTTATTCGGGCGTTTAGCTCAGTTGGTAGAGCGTCTCCCTTACAAGGAGAGGGTCAGAA
>CAYSIO010000015.1:0-13690 GCA_964431115.1 uncultured Vampirovibrio sp. | reverse complement strand
CCGCCACGAGGTCCTCTCAAAGTCTTGTGAGTTGTTGTTGTAACAAAGTGTGCATATCCTGCAGGAGAAGGGTGTTGTCCACCTGCAATAAGTCCTGCAATATGAGCGATATCTGCTAATAAATAAGCGCCGACTTCATCAGCAATTTCTCTAAACTTTTTGAAGTCAATAACTTTTGAATAAGCACTTGCACCGCAAATAATTAATTTTGGTCTGTGTTCAAGAGCCATTTTTCTGACATCTTCGTAATCAATATTACCTTCAGCATCAACGCCATAACTTTTCACATCAAAGAATAAGCCGGAAAAATTAACAGGTGAACCGTGACTCAAGTGACCGCCATTTGATAAATCCATACCGAGCACTCTATCACCTTGTTTAAGAACTGCCATAAACACTGCCATATTTGCTTGAGCTCCTGAGTGAGGCTGTACGTTAGCGTGAGCCATACCAAAAATTTCACAAGCTCTTTTTTGAGCAAGCTCTTCAATTTTATCAACGACTTCACAACCGTTATAATAACGTTTATGAGGTTTACCTTCTGCGTATTTGTTTGTCAAAACAGTACCGCAAGCAGCCATAACAGCTTCTGACGTAAAGTTTTCAGATGCAATCAATTCAATAGTAGACTGTTGTCTTTCTAACTCTTCTTCTATATGTTTCGCAACATCGGCATCAATCGCCCTAATTTTTTCTAATTCCATATCCTACCCCTCCTCTTTCCTTATTCTTATTATAAAGAAAGTTACAACCAAGTGCAATCGTTTATTTAGCTTATAAATCCACCTAACGCCATTACATCTTCGTACTCAGCGCCTGCTTCAAGCATTTCTTCCGCAGTAAAACCAAACAATGTAATCGTATCAATTACATCATTCTTGTTATCCATATTTTTTATAACCGAATCCAAAGCAGATTCTCTGGTCATATATTGAAACTTATTATTTATACCTTGATTAAGGCTTCTGCGTTTTGCTTTTCCCACTATATACCTCTTTCCATAGCAAGAAGAGCTACGCCTATCATGCCGGAATAATTTCCTGCAATACCTTTTCTTATTGAAGTCGGAGTTGTTACAATCTCTTTATTCACAACATCTTCAACTTTTTTTACATCAACAAATTGCGCCATAGAACCTGAAAGCACAACACAATCCGGATCAAAAATATTTGCCAAACCAATAATACCCGCAGTCAAATCATCTTGCCAACGATTAAATACCGCAAGCATTTTTTCGTCATTATTATTAACACCCTCCATTACGTCATAAGTTGTAATATTAGGATTATCGAGCATTTCTTCTGCGTCCCACTTTAGAGCTGTGCCTGAAGCATAAGCTTCAAAGCAATCCCAGCTTCCGCAAGTACATTTTCTGCGTTTATCAGGATACATCTTAAAATGCATTTCTCCCGCAGCTCCGGATTTTCCTTTTAGAAGTCTGTCATTAATGATAATTCCACCGCCAACACCGGTTCCAAGAGTCAGCATAACTGATACCGTAGAACCTTTTGATGCGCCTATTTTATATTCTGCCCAAGCTGCAGCATTTGCATCATTTTCAAGAAAAACTTTTTTACTGCTTAAAGATTTGAAATCTATGGTATAATAACCTTCTACCAAGTTCCCTGTTGAGCCAAGAACTTTAGAGTTACCATTGTCAACAGCCCCTGCTGTTGCAATAGCAATAACATCTACATCATTTTCATATTTAGCAATTTGAGTTTTCAAAAGCGTTTTAATTTCGTCTAAAGTTTTTGGTGTCGAAAATTTATCTATTTCTGAGACTATTTTACCTGTCTCATCAACAACCGTACTATAAATTTTTGTTCCGCCGATATCAAATGCTAAAGCTTTTTTCATTCTATATGCCCTCTGTAAATCTTTTTGTAATTAAATGCGGTCTTGTAATAGCTGAACCTATTACAACGGAATGCGCACCCAATTCAAAAGCCTTCTTAACTTCTTCAGGATTCCAAACTCGCCCTTCCAGAAAAACGGGTTTTGAAACAGATTTTACTAATTTTTCTAAAAGCTCAAAATCCGGAGTTTCGCCCGCAATTCCAGATTCATCCGTATAACCTGCAAGTGTTGTCGAAATTATATCTGCACCAAGATTCGCACAGTTCAGACCTTCTTCATAAGTTGAAATATCAGCCATTGCAAGTCTTCCTGCAAAATGTATCAGTTGAATCAGTTGTTCTACACTACTGCCATCAGGTCTTGGGCGAGAAGTTCCGTCAAAAGCTATAATATCCGCTCCCGCTTCGATTAATTCCTTAACCTCTTTTACCCCAGTAGTTATGTATACAACACTTCTCCAGTTTTCAGGTAATTTATCAGGTTTTGTAAGACCGATTACGGGTACACCAAAGGTTGTTGCGTTAACCACATCTCTTTTACCTGCAACACGAAGCCCTGCTGCACCGCCATTTATAACAGATTGCATCATTGCCATCATGCAATTTTCATCATAAAACGGCTCATCAGGCATTGCCTGAGATGAAACAACAACTTTCCCTTTTAAAGAATCAATGATAGTCATAAGTTAATTTTACAACAAAAAAAATAGTATTGCGTCAATAAAAAAACAGTTTATAATATTAGTGTAAGGGGAAATTAAGAATGCCTATGAAGAAAATTTCTTTATTATTATGCGGAATAATAGCTGTATCAATTATGTGCACAGGCTGTTTTTCAAAAAAAACTGAAACTGACGTAAAACAAGAACAAAAAGCTCCTGTTAAACAAGCATTTCAGTCTCCGAAAGTTGAAGAAAAAAAATATGATTTATATTCAGAAACCCCTTATGATTTGCCTTTAGTTTCAATTGCAGATATTTCAAAATTGCCTGCAAAAACAAAGAAAACAATTGACTCTATACTGGAAGCATCACAAGGTTTTTATTATTTAAAAGTAAATGATAACGGCGGTATTTTTATAATCTTACAAAACCCTATCCAAATTACAAACACATATTCTCGACATAATTTGCAATTTATAGAAATCGACAAAGATGGCGTTATTACCTCACATATGGCAGGATACACCGGTATTGACGAAGAAATCGAAAACGCTATAAAACAAAAAGATGACGTTTGGACTTTTGATAATTCTGTAGAACCTTATCGCCCGATAAAACACATAGCATACGATGAAAAAGGCAAAGTCAAATTTACTGAAGTTTGGAATTATAGCGATAATGAACCTATAAAATACAAAATGAAAGATTCTCAAAAAAAAGTTGTTTCAATACTAAAAGAATCGCAAGACAACGATTCTAACTTAAGACGCGAACACATTTTCTACGACAATGACGGTAATATTACAATGAGCCTCACCGTAAACTACGACGGCGCAAACATTTCAAGATTAACTTATTACAATTCACACGACAAAATCGACAGTGTAAGCATTTTGTCAGAATACGAAAACGGACACAAAGTAAAAGAGCTTATCTACAATGAAGATTACGAGCTAATTAATTCAGCAATAGCCGATTACCTTGACGAAGAACGAAAATCAATCCAAATTATGGATAAAGACAATAATGAAATCCTAAAAATATCGTCTTAATTAATATTCTATTCTTTTAGGTCGTGTAAATTTTTCCGTAATTTTACTTGCTGCATACGTAGCAAGACCTGCAATAACAGCGTATCCACCGTAACTCAAAAGTGCTTTTCCGTAGAATTTTTTAAGATTTTTAATAACAGGCTCTGCCAATCCGGCTTTTCTTGCAGCCTGAACCCCTTTATAACTTGCCATAGACTCTTCTATAACTGTAGGCAACATCGCCGCAAAAGCGATTTTTCCGCAATTGTCTTGTACAACGTCAAATACGTTACGTTTTTCACCTTCCGGTTTCTTACGTGTAAGCAAAGCAACTGATGCCATCAGACCTGCTATATAATATCCCGGACCTCTTAGTTTCTGCAAAAATTTACCGATTCCACCTTTCATATTATTCATAGCGTGACCTAATTCATGGAACCCTGATATAGAAGCTTTTTCCATATTCAAAACTATCTGTTTGCTCTGAGAATTAAAATAAGCATTCATACCCCTTCCGACCTCAGTCGCAGGGTTAGCCGTATGAATTAATTTAAGCCCTTTTTCTTTTAGGCCTGAAGTGTCAAAAGCTTTTTGGAAAACATCCTTGTAAAGGTGATTTCTTGCATGTTCCTTTGGCATTTGTTTCAAAAACGGATTTGAAAAAGACGGTAGTAATTTGTAAACAAGCCCGGAAGCCGTAGTCGCTAAGACCCAACCAAGTTCAGCCATTTCAGAACTTCTTGGTTGATAATAATATCTTTTAGGCGGATTTGACTCATCGTTTTGCGATGAGTAGTAATAGCCACCAGAATTGTAATTTCCGTTAATACTTGTCACGTCACACTACCATAAATAGAATTCTACTATTTATATAAAAACATTTATTACTAAAAAATTGCTATTTTGTAACATTATGTTTAGTTGCCTGTTAATCCGTCAGTATTTTTTTTGTTTTTCTTTAATTCTTTTAGCTGTTGGCGACGTTGTTCGATTTTCAAATATGTTTCCATATCCATTTGACGAAGCTTGCGTTCATATTCTAGCTCTTTTATTTCTTTATCAAATTTAGCATTTTCTTTTGTTTGCTTTTTCTCAGCTTTCTCTTTTTCTTCTGCTTGTTTTGCTTCAAATTCTATTTCAGAGGTGTCCTTTACCACATCATCTTCCGCGAGTCTGTAACCTACAACAGAAACCGGAATATCAGAACCTTCCAAATCTTCCAACTTAGAATTGTTTCCTTCAACATCAATACTCCAAGTTCCCAAGAATTTCGGCACCTCTCCTGTATAAGCATATGCACAAAGAATGACTCTGTTGTCATCATTCGCATCAAAACCCATTGGATAAATATCCCAACGGTTTTCTTCAAAATCAACACCACCGGCCTGTGCCCAATAATTAATGATTGCTTCCCTGATTTGAGGTATTTTTAAAGCTTCTTGTTTTTCAAAGTCATAGACCCATAAATCTGTTTTCCAGATTCCATCATGACGATGTCCAACTTTTTCTTTTACTACTAATTTTTTGTTATCAGCTGAAAAATCAATCGGAGTAAGCGTTCTGAATATAAATTTTGTTTCAATATCTTTTTCTGTCGAAATCAGTGGTTTTTCAACCTTTTGCACAATATTAGCATAAATCGCCTTATCCGTATCAGTCAATTTCGGATCAAGCTTGATTAAGAACAGGTCACAAGAAGTGCAATCACCTTGTGCATAATAATAAACAGCCGGATAGACCATCATTGTTCTATCACCTGATATTATCCCTTGAGCATTAATTTGTCTGTCAAAATTAAGTTTTCGAGGTAAATTCAATTCAGGACTACCAATCGGATCATTATATTTTACAAGTTTAAATGATCTTTGAGGAACATAGACCATATTTGAGTCTTTTGGTATTTCTCCCCCTTTTACCTCTTCTGCCATTTCTTTTTTGGATTTTGCGCGTGATTTAGCTTCGTATTCCTCAACTGTCATATATCCGGATTCAGGAAGCTTACTTTTTTCGTATTTTTCAGTCTCTTCAATTTTATTAACTTCGTTTTGGTATAAAGTCTCAGCAACAACTCTATCCTTTTTTTTGATAAAAGGATACTTCATTTGTGAAAAATGGATTTTTGTGGCCATTATCATGCCGGCCATTGCTTCAATCATTATACAAGCCCTTCTTTCATTGCCATAACTGTTGCTTGGGTTCTTGAAGTTGCACAAAGTTTTTGTAAAATACTATGTACATGAGCCTTAGCAGTTGCTCTTGTAATCACTAATTTATCAGCAATTTGCGGATTAGTTAAACCGTCAACCATAAGTGACAATACGTCTAACTCTCTTTCTGTCAATCCGTAAGAATTTTTATCTTTTTTAAGAACTTCTGTAGAAGTATTGGATGTTTCTCTACTTACACCCAAATTCGAAAACACCACTTTTGCAATCGCAGGATCAATCCAACCCACACCTTCATAAACAGCCTTTATTGCAGAAATTGTCTGCTCCGGTGAAGCTCCCTTCATAATATATCCGTCTGCTCCGGCTTTAAAGGATTCAAAGATGTCGTGCTCGCTATCTCTTGAAGTAAAAATCAAAATTTTTGTTTCAGGAAGAAACTCTTTTATTCTTTGGGTAGCTTCGATACCGTCCATATTAGGAAGCCCGATATCCATTAAAATAACTTGCGGAGAAAGTTCTCTGGCTTTCTTTACTCCTTCAAGCCCGTCTGCAGCTTCTGCAACAAGATTAATCTCTTCAGCTTTGCTTAAAAGCATTGAAAGCCCCATTCTATATAATTCGTGATCTTCTACTAAAAGAACGTTAATCATTACATACCCCAATTTTTACTACATCTGTCAAAATAAACGAAAATTCGCTACCCTTATTCACTTTGCTTTCCAGCCAAATTTTACCGCCGTGAGACTCAATAATTTGTCTTGAGAGATACAATCCCAAACCTGTGCCGGCAGAACGTTTTTTGCTTGTTCCTTGTGAAAATCTTTGGAACATATTAGGAATATCTTCCGTAGGAATTCCACATCCGGTATCAGATACCGAGAATATCAAATCCGCACCCTCATTTTTGATTGTAATAACAACTTTTCCTCCTTCAGGCGTGTAATTAATTGCATTCCCGCATAGATTACAAATAACTCTTCTAAGCTCACTTCTGTCAGCATTTATTTCAATATTTTTGTCTTTGCAATCTATTTCAAATTCTATCTTTTTGCTGTCAGAAAGAGGTTTTAGCTCGTCATAAACAAGCTTCGACAATTCATATATATTAAAATCCGTTTTATTCAAAGCCAACTTTTCAGCATCATATTTATAGACTTCCAATAACGCGTTAACCAACCCTAATAAATCTTCATTACTCTTTTGCATTGTAGACAAAAGAAGTCTTTGTTTTTCATCAATTTCTCCAACAGCTCCATCTAAGAAAAATTTAAGGGTTTGAATCGCTGCAAGTAACGGTGTTCTCAAATCGTGTGTAAGTGTCGCAATAAAGTCATCTCTTAATTTATCAGCTTTCTTTTGCTCTGTTACATCTCTAATTACACCAACAAAGCGTTTAAAATCGTCATCCGGATTTATTCGCGCAAAACTTATTTCTACAGGCGTAATGTTATTACTTAAAGGATTTTTAATATAAAAATCTCTTAAGAACAATTCATTCTCTTCTACTCTATGCAATTCTTTAGAAATAAATGTCTTTTTGCTAAAGAAGAAATCATCAATAGAAGCTTTGACTATTTTTTCATTAATCAATCCTATAAGATTTTCACAGGCAGGATTTACTTGATCAATAACACCATTTTCATCAAGTATTACAATTCCGTCTGCGCAATATGTAACTATACCCGCAAGTTTTGCATTCGACTGTTTTAAGTCTGCAGTACGTTCTTCAACAAGCTGTTCAAGATTATGAGAATATTTTTCTAGTTCTTTCTTCGCTTCTTCAAGCTCGGAAATCTTTTGTCGTAGTTGAGATAAAAGATAACTTCTTTCAATACCGTTTTTGATATTAATAATTAAATCATCATTACTCCAAGGCTTTTCAATATATCGATATAGCCCGACTTCATTAATCGCACGAATAGCATTTTCTTTATCGGCATAGCCCGTTAAAAGAATTCTACTTACTTCAGGATGAAGTTTTTTAACTTCGCTTAAAAATTCTAATCCGTTCATTTCCGGCATTAAAAAGTCCGAAATAACTAGATCCGGCGTATTTTCTTTCAAAAATTCCAATGCTTCCTTTGGATTATTAAAAAAGTGCGCATCAAAAAACCCTTCAACCTTTAGCAAAGTACTAAACGCAGAAGTCACTATTCTTTCATCGTCGACTACAACAATCTTCCCCTTAATCATAAGATTATATTAACCCAAACATTTTAGAGAGACAAATGTCTTAACAAATGTAAATAATATGGAGGAAGCAGAAAAAGTCGAAAAATGACAATTTTTCGGACTTTTTCAATTCCGACCTTAGGTGTGTGAGAGTCAGGTTAGGTGTGGGATAACACCTAGCCTGACTCGAAACCGTTCCCTAGAGTTTGCGAGAAAAACAGTAGTTTTTCCGCAAACTCCATGTTATAATTAATATATAGCATTCAGGAGGCTTTATATGAAAAAATTTAATCGTGGATTTACTATTGCTGAAGTTGCAACAGCAATGGCAATTGTTGGTGTAATTGCAGCTATTACGATTCCGATGTTACACAAAAACATTCAAAAACAGGTATACGCCGCAACTTTAGCACGTACTACAGAACAAATTGAATTAGGTTGTCAAAATTTATTCGAATACGAAAACTCACAAAGAACTGACGGTTCAGTAATAACTATGCTTTCACAAGTCGATGGCGATATAATGCAAAAACTTGCACCATTTATCGGACTTACAGAAGATAAAAATACCAACGTCCCTACATTCCAAGATTATGCATATCTTCCTACATATCATATAGGAGCTCCTGCATATGCAGCAGTAGATACTAATCTATACGACGACGGACAAAAAGTTCAATTTGTGAATAGTCTTCAGGACGACGACCTTGTTGGCGGAGGAGGTGGAAGCGGAAGCATAACACAAACAGTCACCAACACTGACACTAATACTGATACCAGTACTGATACCAATGATGACGATGATTCATACATAGCATTTCCGGAAAGCACACCGGAAGGTCCAACCGAAGTTATAATCAAAGAACCACTAGACTTTACTCCTGATTACACCAGTACCCTTTCTAAGGCATATACTTCTAATTCTGGAAAGTATGTCATAGTTTTTGGAGAATTTCAATATAACCAAACGCCAGAACCTACTGACAAATACTTGAGTTTTGACATAGATACAAATGGTATTGCCAACAAACCTAATATGTACGGCAAAGATGTGTTTAAATTTGAGTTATTAGAGAACGGCAAAGTAAAACCTTACGGTAATGCTGATGATTGTCAAGTCGGCAATGTCGGAAACGGTCACGCTTGTGCAGCACGTGTTGTAGCTGACGGTTGGAAAATCAAATATTAATAAATAATTAAATATTTTAAATAAAAGGTGTTTTTCTTGTAGTATGATATACTATAAAGCAAGACACCTTTTTTAGTGTTAAAAAATTAGTTTTATTGAAAGGAAAATAAAATGGCAGAAGCAAAAATTTTAGCTACAATTCAAAGATCAGACTCTGAACAATTACAAATTTCAGTATCAGAATACAGAGGAAAAAGTTATTTTAACTTAAGAATATTTTATACAACCGATGACGGCGCAACTTGGCTACCTACAAAGAAAGGTGTAACTTTTGCTCCGGATCAACTTGACGTTTTAACTGACGCAATTGAAGAAGCTAAAACATTATTTATGGAAGAATAAAATTAAATTCACCCCTCACCCGAATTTCTAACTTCACAAAGTTCAGTAAGAAATTCTTCCCTCTCCCTCAAGGGGCGAGGGGATGAGCAAAAAAAGGGATATGTACATTATGACTGATATTCAAGACGAATTTATATCTACAGTTTCACATGAATTGAGAACCCCACTGACTAGTATCAGGGGGTTCTCGCAGACTCTTTTGTCTTCTTGGGACAAATTAGATGAAGAAAGCAAGAAAAAGTTTATTCGTATTATTGAAGAACAGTCAAACAGGTTAATTAATCTTGTCGAAAATATTTTGACGGTTTCAAAAATCAATGAAGATAAACCTATTCTTAGAGGAGTCAATGTTAATACTAATATTGAAAAAATAGTCCAACTAATAGGACAAAAATATAAAGAACACAAAATAACTCTAAAACTCGAGAAAAAATTACCTTTGGCAAGACTTGACGAAGATAAATTCCAACAAATAATGACAAATCTTATTGACAATGCTTGTAAATATTCAAAGCCGGATAAAGAAATTATTATTATAACTTCATTTTATTCAGAAGATAAGGTTTCAATAAAGGTAATAGATCATGGCGTAGGGATAAATCCGGAAGATAGAGAAAAGATTTTTGAAAAATTTGTTAGGTTGGAAAATCACCTGACAAGCTCGGCTCAGGGTAACGGCTTAGGGCTTTATATTACCAAGAGCCTTGTAGAAGCCATGAACGGAAATATTTCTGTATATAGTATTCCAAATATCAGTACCGAGTTTTGGTTAGAATTTCCTTTCTATAATCAAGAGGAGGCTATGAAATGCTCTCGACAGTCTTAATTATTGATAAAAGAAAAGAACTATCAGTAAAGTATAAAAAAAGCATTGATTGCGCAGAAATAAACGCTATAATAGCACAGAATCTAAGAGACGCTCTGGTTTTACTTCAGAGCTTAGAACCTGATATGGTAATTGTATCCGATAGTATTGAAGAAGACTTATCGGGTTTTTGTCAAAAAGTCAGAGCTTTAACATACAACACAAGACCTGTTATTGTAGCATTATCAAAATCTGCTGAGACAGAAGATAGGATTAGAGTTTTAGAAAACGGGGCAGACGATTTTATTAGCGAGCCTGTTAATATAGAAGAGTTCAAAAGCCGAATCCGAGCTCACCTGAGACGCGATGTCGAATCTAATTTGGATAACAAAACTCTTCTGCCTAATCAAAAATATGTCAGAAAAGCCTTAAAACGGGTTTTAGCTTCTGAAAATCAGGCAGTTTTATATGCTTCAATTGAAAACTTGGAAAGTTACAAATCTGTATACACAGAAGTTGCAGCCGATAAAATATTGCAGACATTTGTTGCTATTACAAAATCTGCGCTTGAAGAAACTGATTTTATAGGGCAGTTTGATGAATCAAACTTTGTTATAGTGACTAATAAATACAACGCAGAAAAACTTGCGACATTTTTGACCTTTGCTTTTGACACGGTTGCTCCAAAATTTTACTCTGAAATTGATTCTAAAAGGGGTTATATGCTTCTTAAGGGTGAAAGACTAGCAGGTATGAGAGTGAATTTCGTATCAGCTCTTATTGGCGGAATATTAGAAGGTTTTAATTTAATTCCTTCAGTAGAAGCATTGATTGCTCGTTTGCAGGAAGTCAAAGAAATGGCTCGAGTCCCAAACGGTTCTAATTACGCAATAGAAAGAGCTAAATTGACCGGTGCTGATTCCGTAATTGCCGAAGCTTACAACAAACGTATTTTTATTCAAGAAAAGGATGATTCTTTAAAGTACCTTATTCAAACAGCCTTAGAACTGCAAGGGTATGACATTCAGGACAATTTAGCTCCCGAATTATCGACCCAACCGAAAGTGATAATTATAGACAGCGGAGATGATTTAGAAGAATTAGATTTTATAAGACAAGTCAAAAAAACACAAAACTTTGTTAATACAAAAATCATTGTAACAACAACCGTACATGATAAATCTGCGATATTGGACTCAGGTGCAGATTTGTATATGCCAAAACCTTATGAGATTTCTGATTTAATAAGGTGGGTCGAATATTTTCTCAAATAATAGACTTGCAAAAAAATGTTGATGTGTTATTTTATAAAGGTAAGCCGAAGGGTACAAACAGATATGCGTCTGTAGCTCAGCTGGATAGAGCATCTGCCTTCTAAGCAGAGGGTCCCGCGTTCGAATCGCGGCAGGCGTAAATTAAATAGGATAGGACAAAGTTCCTATCCTATTTAAATTTTGTTAGCCAAGCGATGAGAACGCCAAGTGCGTAAGCACTTTATCGTGTTCGAGCGCGAGTGAACTGAGGCTGGAGAGCTTTTACCAAGTGATGAAATCACGAAGGTAAAACTCGGAATTGCCGTTCATCGCGAGTGAGCAAGACAATCGCGGCAGGCGTAAATTTAAAAGGGTAAGAATAAAAGTTCTTACCCCTTTTTATTTTTTGTTATTTTATTCCGTGCAATAAATTGCACGCTACTAGCTTCTTTTTTCATCTTCTTTTATTACTGCTTCTATACCACCACCATTATAAATCAGCATTGTTCTATAACTAATGACATTTTCTTCATAGTAATCTTTTTCAGTTTTAGTAAAGAAATCTTTAATATTCTCTAACAATCCATTAGGTGAAGATTTTTTAACATCATTCTTTAAATTTTCATTATTAAAAATAGAACCCTTCATCATATTTAAATCGTTTAATTTTTTTTGAGCCCAATCTATAGTTTCTTCAGATGCATTAGCATCATTAATCGCATTATTTAAAAACATTGACATACCATCAAATTCTTCTTTGTTTATACCACTGGTTTGTCCTTTTTCAACGCCATGAATTCCTGCTTTATGCCATAGTGTGTTAAATCCAACTACAATATTATTATCTGGTCTATTTATGCCCATAGCCCGCTCCTTTCATTTGCGACTAATACTTTACTTCATGTATATCGAAACAAATTCAGATAACTTTAATGCAAAATGACAAAATTCCTCTATTCTATTCTATTCCTTGCTAATACTGATTTTCAGCCAATTGTAAAGATTTTTATTTTTGCTTAACAATTGGCAATGTTTCTTAATAAAAACAAGAATTATACAATATTTTCAAACTTTTCACTTAGCCGATACTTTCTTTGCTTACCCTCACCTTGTGCAACTAAAAAAACGCTATTAGTCCATTCAAGAGCTAATAATCTGGCTGAACGTGGTGAGAACTTGAAAAATTCTGCAATATCCTTAGTTGTTATGTATTTTTGTGTAGTGAATAAGTTAAGTATTTGTCTTTGTTTACTATCTAACTCTCGCAATAATTTAATTTCATCTTTAGAGCTTTCTTGTTCTTTAGCTTTGCTATAAACAGATTTGAACGCTATTGCCATACCGTTAATAAAGTACTCAATCCATTTAGTAATATCAGCTTCTGCACGTCCTAAGTAATAGTTATGAGAATCTCCAATAGTAATAGCTTCATAATATCCTTGCAAATCTTTTGCGTAGTATTCTTCAAGCGAATAAATCCCTTTTAGATCATATCCGCTTTTATGTAACGCTAATGTAGTTAATAACCTTGCAGTTCTGCCGTTGCCGTCAAAATATGGGTGAATAGTTACAAACTGATAATGAATAATACTTGCTTTAATAGGTGCCGGAATATCATCATAAGCATTAATCCAAGCTACAAATTCTTTCATTAAGGATTCAACATCTTTAGCCTCTGGTGGCATATAAACAATGTTACCGGTAGATGAATCCGTAATAACGTTTTGTCCTTCTCTATATTCGCTATTTTTTACTTTGCTGGTTCCACCACCTACAACAAGAGCGTGAATATGTTTAATATTATCTTCTGTTATTGAGGAGTTAGACTTGGCAAGTTTTTCAACATAATCAAGAGCAACATAATAACCTTTAATTTCTTTTTCGTCTCTAATTCTGCCGGTATTAGATACAACTTTTTTAGAGCTTATAACCTCTTTTACTTCTTCTTTGGTTAATCTATTGCCCTCTATTTGAGTTGAATAATGAATAGTTGAGAGCTTTGCTGTTTCTCTAAGAGAACTAAGTAGTTTAGGGTTAATGGGAAGATGTTTAATACCTTCTTTAACTCTTTCTATCTCTAAAAGGTTATTTGTTATTGTGTTGGTTATTATAAATTTTGGTTCAAACTTTGCCATAAACCTACCTCATTCTTGCCACTATTTTGCCACATTCTTGCCACAAAGTCAATTACATGTATAAAATCTTACTC
>CAYSIO010000014.1:0-14517 GCA_964431115.1 uncultured Vampirovibrio sp. | reverse complement strand
AAATAATTATAATAAATTTTTCAATAAAACCATTAATAACGAAACGATAGATAACAATAACAATCCAGGAAACAATGAGGAATTATTAATACCTATCGATTCGAATAATAAGAATATTATAACTAAGTTTAATATAGATTGTTTAGAAATAAATGAAGAATTAGTTAAAATTTCTCCGTTATTAAAAACTGTAATAACTCCTCAAGAAATTTTTACAAGAATAGTTCCTCGAATTTTTGACTGCTTTGATTCATATTGGGAAATCAGAAAATTTTTATCAAAATTGAGGTATAAGTTTACCCCTAAAAACAAAAGAGCGATATCAGAATTATTAGATTTAAAATTTAACAATGATTATGACAGAATAGAAAATGAGTATCGAATACATGAATTTGTAAATTATATACTAATAGATGCTTTAGTAGAGAAGTATGGAAATCAGTATATAAATAAAAACACTAAAAAATTTATCAAAAGAAGAGGGATAAAGAGATTTTTTAAAGCTTCATTAATAAAATATGCCAAATTTAAGCAAGATTTTAGGTATAATTTTATACCTAAGCTTGATTTATTCACCAATTTACATAATATATATTATGACCATTTATCGAATCGTTATAAAAAGGCTAAATTTAAGACTGCTGAGAAGCTATTTAAGCTTAATTTTTACGTTGAGGATGCCAGAAAGTCAATTTTAAATATAAACGAGCAATATGACCTGATATTTTTGGATGCATTTACATTCTCAAAAGCTCCTGAATTATGGTCAGTTGATTTTATGGCTGAATTATACAGACGACTGTCACCTCGCGGAATTTTGATGACATATTCAAACTCTGCTCTTGTTAGAAATACTTTTTTAGAAAATAATTTTTACGTAGGTAAAATATATAATGAGAAAACCGGAAAATACATAGGAACAGTCGCAGCTAAAGAAAAATCTTTAATAGAACATCCTCTTACAAACTATGAAGTTGGTCTTTGTAATACCAGAGCTGGCATACCGTACCGTGATCCTACACTCTCAGCTGACAAGTATGAAATATTAAAACGTAGAGAACATGCTTTTAAAACAAGCGAACTACTGACTTCATCGCAATATATGCGAACAAGGACATCAAGGAGCGAAGAAAATGATGAACAATAAATATGATTTAGTTATTGTCGGTGGAGGTACAGCAGGAGTTAGTTGCGCTTGGAATGCCGGTAATCAAGGGTTAAAAACGCTTATCATTGAATTAAATTCATTTTTAGGCGGTTCTATTACTTCTTCTTTAGTGATTCCTGCAATGAAAACAAGCGAAAATACAATAAATACAGACTTTTTTAACACTTTATATAAAAAATTATATGAATTAAACGGAGCTATAGAATATTCTGATGGTAATAAAGGTTGGTTTAACCCGGAATTAGCAAAGATAGCTCTTGATACGTTAATGCAAGAAGCCAATGTGGATATATTATATGAAAGCTTTGTCAATGAGGTCTATAAAGTTCCGGGAGAAAAATTATCAGTATATATCGATACAATATATAACAATAATATTTCAGTTTCTAGCGAACAAGAATTATTATTACCTATCGAAACGAAATATCTTGTAGACTCAACAGGTGATGCAAAAATTTGTGAAAAATTAAATGCAAAATTTTTAGAAAATTCTGAAAAAAATTCTCAGCCAATAAATTTAAGATTTATAATGTCGGGTATTGATATAGAGAAGTTTTCTACTTGGCTTATGGCTTATGATGCTGATAAAAATGTCACTACAGCGTGCTCTATAGAGGGTTATACTTACTTATCTACAGCTTATACGTGGGATAGTAATACAAAATGGGCCTTAAAGCCCTTATTTGACAAAGCTATAGACAGTGGCGACCTTAAAAGTGAAGACTGTAACTATTTTCAGCTATTTTCAGTGGCTGGAACTTGTGATTCTATTGCCTTTAACGCACCTAGACTTATTAAACAGTATCAAAACCGTTCAGAAGCGTACACTGATGGACGTTTGACCATATTTAGATTGTCTGAATTCTGTAAAAAATACTTACCGGGCTTTGAGAATGCACATATATCTTCTATAGCAAATACTCTAGGCATAAGGGTTTCAAACAGAGTAAAAGGTAAGTATATTTATACTTATGAAGATTTAATAAGCGGTAAAACCTTTAATAATCCCGTTTTAATATCAAATTATCCGGTTGACATTCACTCTGATAAGAAAGATTCATCTACTTTACAAAAAGTAAATATTGAATACCAATTACCAATTGAATCATTAATGGTAGATGGATTTGACGACTTATTTGTTATTGGTCGTTGCATTTCAGCGGAGTTTAAAGCTCAGGCTGCTCTTAGAATTATTCCTTCGTGTTTTTCAATGGGAGAAGGACTTGCAAAATATTTAGCAAAAATCAACAATAATTAAACTTCAAAATTGTTAGTAATAGTGTGAATATATTTTAATATTTGACAAAAATAAGCAAGATTAGTATCCCCATTTAGGATAATATCAGCCTCATCTCTTGCCGGTTTAACGTATTTTTCTCCGGCACCTAAAATATATTCCCAGTGTTTTTTTGCTTCTTCAAGAGCTTGGTTTCGTTCTGTATAAGCACGCTTCAAAAATCTATTCTTGCGGACTTCTAAATCAGTTTCTACATAAATTTTTATATCAAACACGTCTTTTATGTCTTTGTACATAGATGCCATGCCTTCAACAATTATAAGCTTATTTGCAGGTATAAATTTAGCTTTAGGTATCGAAACTCCTGTTCCGTTTATTTGATATTCAGGAGAATAGATATCCTCCCCTTTGGCAATATTTTCTAAATCTTCTTTTAAAATCTCAAGTTGGAAGTTTTCCGGAGAATCAATATCATATCCATTATCTCTTAACGCATCAAAAGAGCCGTATTTTATAATCAAGTCTGAAATATCGTTAAAATAGTTATCAGTAGTCAAAATTGTTACAGGCATTCCGTAATGGGCAATTACATCAGCTATTGATTTACAAATAGTGGATTTCCCGGAAGCAGACTCGCCTGTAATACCAATCATAATCTTCTTTTCAGGATTTGATATTAATCTATTTGAAAATTTTTGTATAAAATTGTACCTAACATCAACAAAAACCGGCTGTGGTGCATTATTATCATATTCAAGTACTTGTTTGAATTTAGTTTGTAAATAATATGCTAATAATTCTCTACCTGATTTTTGTGAAAAGTCCGGTTTATGGATTTTTTCTTCAGAGTTTAATTCTTTTTCTATTAAATTAGTTAAATTGTTATTAATATCTTCCAACATATAATTCTTTCATCCAATATTATATCTATGATTCAAAAAGTTCGCTAATTTTATCCGCAATATCTCTTGGGTCAATTTCTTGTGTAACTTTATTAATATCTTGTGCTAATTGATATAGCTTAGCAGCTTCTATTTTATCTCCGACAATAGAGATTGCACGTGCTAAGTTAAAATGAGCTAATGCATAGCTAGGATTAACTTCTACAGCCTTTCTAAAAAGTTCTATAGCCTTGTTAACACGTCCTAAATCATCAAGATATATAACTCCTAAATTGTTATATGCTATATCATATTTATCATTGTATTTGATAGCTAATTCATATGATTTAATTGCCTCTTCAGAATCTGCTTTACCCCAATAAAGAAAACCTAAATTACAATGGATTTTAGGGTTATGAGGTTGTAATTCTAAAGCTTGACGATAAACGGCCAAAGCATTGGAATAGTCTTCTTTATCATAAAAAGCACTGCCTAAATTTACATATATATCAATATCTTCAGGAGTTAATACGTAAGCTGTTTGGTACGCAGAAATAGCAGCATCAGGATCAGATTTATGTTCTTGGTATACAAACCCCATTGTTTGAGCTATAACGCTTGTCCAAGAACGATTAGGATTAAGTGTTATAGCAGTTTGGTAGTTTGATATTGCTAAGTCAAATTCGCCTTTAATATAGTAAATATTAGCAACATTTGAATATAAATCAGGTATATTTGGAGCTAATGAGATTAATTTGTTATATACGTCAATAGCTTGGTTATAATCTCCTTGTTCCTCTTAAGCTCTGCATAAATGACGATATGCAGCAATATTAAAAGAATCCAACCAAATTGCCATTTTATATTCAGTTATAGCATCTTCAAAATAACCGGTAGATAAATAAATATCACCAAGAACACAATATAATGGCGCAAAACCGGGAGCTTTTTCTACTGCATTTTTATATAAATCTATTGCTTTACCGTAATCTTTTAATTGAATAGCATAAAAACCTTTGATAAACAGCAATAAGAATCTCAAATAAGATAATGATTTAATAATATTTTTTATAGCATTTTTATCAAAAGGTGCAAGAAGTGCTGACATCACTTTTTCATAAAAAGCTTTAATCTTTGTTTTGGTATTTTTAAATGAGGATGCTTCATATAATTTATATAGTAAATAATGTGCACTTGAAGAGCATAGTCTTGAACATTCAATAGCTGCAGTTGCTGCATCAATTGCATCCGTAAAATGAGCTTTTTTTACAAAAGTTTCAGCTAACATATAATATGCATCATAGTAATTATTTTTCTTTTCTAAAGCTAAAGTTAAATAATTAATAGCTTTGTCCAGGTCTCCTTTATGATAAAATGCCACACCGAGTTTGTAATAAATCTCTTTCGAATCAATAAGCGATTCCATTGCAAGTTGATATTCAGTTATTGCTTCGTCAATATACTGACAAGCATTATAAATATCTAAATGCGATTTCATGTACAAATCACCTAAGCGTTCGTGCAAAGCAGGATTAGACGGGTCTTTTTGTAAATCTAAACGACAGCGTTCTATCTGATCAAACATTTTATTTTTTGCTCTTGTTGTTTTTTCTAAATTATTTTCTATTAACTTTTTCATAATCCTACCTAGTCATTGTCTTTAGCATACATATACATATAGTATAAAAGTGATTGTCTTGCTTTTTCTGTCATTGTTACATAGACTGCGGTGTATTCATTTTCATAAATTGGGTCAATATCTGACACCGTCGCGCTAAAGTTGATTATACCATAATCTTTTGGTAAATTTAATACGCAATCTATGCTTTGATTTAATTGTAATTTTTTATCAGAAGTAAATTTAATATAATCTGTTGAAATTTCAAAAGTTTTTAATCTTAAAATAGCATTAGCATTGTTTATCTCTAAGTGCTCAACAGCTTTAATAACAGGAATATTATCTCCTGTAGTCAACCGCATTGAATTATAATCCATTTCGATAGTAAAAGTCTCTTCTAATGGTGAAGAAATAATAATTGTGTTAAAATCAACCGTTCCCAGTTTCGAAAAAGCTTTAGCCGTTAAACTGCTTCCCACTTGCAGAAAATCAATATAACGCATAAAATACTGCGGTAAAATCAATTCTAACCTATCATCATGTACCTTATCAACACTGCAGACCATTTCTACCATGTTATCTTCTTTAACGAAAAATAAGGTTATCTTCTGCCCTTCTGTAAATAAATCCATAATATCTATATTATATGAAATTATAGAAAAAAAGACAATAATTAAAGTTCATTCAGATGTATTATTTATTTAGTAAGGTAGGTTTTCAATAAAATCCGGCAATTTAGTTTCTGTCATTGGCACTTCTTTTTGTTTAAGTTTTTTCTCAGAGTACGAAATCCAGTTAAACTGGGCAACAGAGCTTGGTTTATCAATTATACCGTTTATAATTGAGCGGAATTCTTTTGTGTTTTTAACCGGTAATTGCGGTATTTTTTCAAAATCTTCCGTTAGAACTTGATATTGATTTTCTTCTCCTGTTAACATAATCATTAGTTTATTCAAAGAGAAGTCGCCAAAGGCGCCTAAACCTGTAATAATTTCATCAGACAAACGACCAAGCACGACAAGTTTTGCATAATCATTCATCGTATTATAATCCCCTTTAATAAATAGAGACATTAAAGGACCTTGTGATTGCAACATATTTATTCGTGCGATACCTTTATCTAAATTAACGTCTCCTCTGAGATATTTAAACAAACCGGTATCTTTTAAGGTAATAGCTTTTGTAACTACGCTGAGAGAAGTTCTTAGCATGTGGTCAGCTACAACGTTTTGCGCATATAATAAGTGCTCTAACTTACCTAGAGAACCCATTCTGCCATTATTTACAATAAATTTGATATTTCCATTAAGAGAATTTTTGGCAGTTAATTCACCGCTAAGATTTGCATCAAAATCCATGACTCCGCTTATCGACTCTTTTCTGGTAGATATAATATTAAATATTGGTTCAGCGCTGACACCACGAGCCATTATTGCAGATGTAAAATGCTCATCTCTAAGATTATAATTAATTTTTCCCATTAACTTCCCGTTAAAGAGCTCTAATGCCATATTTTTTAAATATATTACATTGTTCTTAATATTAAAATCTGATACAAAAGCTGTTAGGTGAGCTTGTGACCCGTACAAATTTGTCAAAACTCTTTCAGAATACAATTTTCCGTCCAATACCTGATAAGGATATAGTTTAAATATCGGGCTATCTTTATACATTAAAAAAGTGTCGGTATTAAGATATTTTGATTTAATAATAATGTTTTTTATAGTGATTTGTTTAGCCACATCTGTTGCAACAAGAGCGTTTATAGCAAACGAAGAATCATTTAATTTAATTTGAGGAGCATTTACAACTATATTTGTTTTATTAAAATCAACAGTTCCGTTTGTTAATGCTAATTGTAAAGGTTGATTAAACATATTCTGTATATTTAATTGCCCAATAATCTCCGGTTTATTAAAAGCACCGTTCAAAAACAGATCACCCTTTATTTGTGCTAATGTATCATATATATTAATATTCAACAGTTGAGGTATAAAAATCCTTAAATTTTTAAATACAGGTTCTTTAGCATTCTCAATTATACCTGTTACTATTAACTTTTTAGTACCCTTTAAATTTAGCTTAAAATCATTTAAAAAATTACCGGATATTGAATTTAAACTTAAGTCTTCAATTTTCAAGACTTTCTTCTCATATTTTGATGATAAATTTAGTACGGTTGGCTCGTCAAAAATATCAGTCTTTTCTAAAAATAATTGTAAATTTATATTTTGAGCTAATCTAGTACCGTTTGTTACTATTTTAATAGGATATCTTGTAGAGTGTTTTGAAAGACGGATAAAGTCTTTTGAATTTAAAAAACCATCCAAGGTTAAGACATAATTTAAATTATTACTATTATAATCTTGTAATTCTCCTTTGATAACAAGCTTTGAATTCGGCATAAATACGTTTGTTTCAGGTAATTTTATATTTTCAGATTCAATTAATAGTTTCAATGTCGGAATTTTAATTGTTTCAGTTTCCTGAGTTTTACAATTTACATTATTTACATAAGCCATGTTACTTTTATTAGTATCAAATTTTAAAGTTTCAAAAGACAAATCTAAATCATTATTTTGTAATTTAAAATTCTCAATTAGTAAATTTTCTTTATGTACAGGATTTTCAAGAGTCCCCGTAATTTTTCCGATTAGAGACACTACACCGTCCTTTATACCGTATTTAGAAGGAAAGAGATGTTTTATAAGCACCTTATTCATTAGTACATCGATGTTAATATACTTATCAATTTTTCCTTTAATAATAATTGGTGAGTTATTCACATATCCTGTTGTATTTAAAATGTTTATAATATTATTTGAAAAATCGATTTCAGAATTAATTTTATCTATTTTAATACCGTTAGCTAAAAGTTTTGCATCATTAATTTTTAAGAAGCCATTTGATTTTATTTTGTTTAAATCACCTTTAAGTGTAAAATTAGCATCAAGCGTGCCATCAATATACTGTATTTCTTCAAAATGAGAAAAATCCGTAATAAACCTTAATTTATTATACAAATCTTTTATATCAATCCGGTCTGTTTTAACTTTTAAGTCTATAAAAGGCTTTTTAGAATTATTAACCATTCCCTCAATATAAACCTTTTTGTTTATGGATGTATAGATATTTGACAATACACTTGCCTTATCACCCCAAAGAGTCAAATATACAAAGCTTTTTGGATTCTTTTTTGCGCTGTCTAAAACTGAAACATTATCTATATTGATAAACCCTGATGCTTGTAAGACCTTATCTTGAGTTTTATAAAGTTTTACATCTGCAATAATATCAGAATAAAAATCAAGTTCTTTGATTTTGTTGATTACTTTTAATAAGTTCAAATTAAATGAACATACATCAATATCAAGCTTTGGATTTAAGTTCAAATCATATGTAATATGTTTAGTCGAATTAATAGAAAAAGCTCCGCTGCTTTTTACTTTAAAACTTTTGATATTTGATATTTTATTAAGTTCTAAATTCTGACCTTCAAGGAAATATTTGTCATTGTTATCTTTATTTAAATAAGAAATATGATATTCTTTTAGTTTGATATTTGGAATTTCTTTAAAATCCTTATTATTTAAAGATTCTAACAGAGCCATAAGATTCGTATCATCAGATAGTAATCTTACTGTTAATTTTTTTGCCTTTAATGACTTAATAACAGTTTTCTCTTTTAAAATGCTACTCCAAGAAATGTAAAACTTTACATTATCTAATTGCGCAAATTTTTGACCGTCATTATACATAAAATGCATAATTGGAACTTTTAATTTTAATACTGGACCGGTTCTTAATATCAATTTTTCAATATGTATATTTATACCCAACTCCTCAGCCACTTGCTCTTCTATAATGGGTATTAACCTTGAAGCGCTTATAGGGATAAAGCAAATTGATACAAAAAATGATATTATGCATAAAAGCAAAATTATATATTTGATATATTTTTTCATAAGACTCTTTTCTATTCCGATATTAGATTTTTACCTGATTCGACATCAAAGAAGTACATATAATCAGTACTGAGTTTTAATTCTATAAACTCGTCACAATCATAGCTTAGTGGCACTTTTGCAGAGCATTTTGAGTCATTGAGATTAAAGTACACAATCCTCTCAGCTCCACTCATTTCAGTTATATCTGTTTTAACTCGAAAAGCTTTATCACCACAAATCATATTCTCTGTTCTTATTCCGACCAACATTTCTTTTTTACTAAAATCTTTTGGAAGTGTAAATTCTATTCCTTCAATATTGAATTTATTATTATCTATTTTTACTTTAATAAAATTCATTTGACCGATAAAACCGGCTACAAAGCTATTAGCAGGATTATTATAAATTTCTTCCGGAGGAGCAACTTGTTGTATTTTTCCTTTATCTAATACAACAATCCTATCCCCCATTGTTAATGCTTCCGTCTGGTCATGAGTTACATACACAAATGTAGTATTAATTTTTTTATGTAGTCTCTTTATTTCAGCTCTCATTTGAACCCTTAAATTTGCATCTAAATTAGATAATGGTTCATCCATTAAAAAAACTCGAGGATTTCTGACAATAGCACGCCCTAAAGCAACCCTTTGTCTTTGACCGCCTGATAATTGTTTTGGTTTTCGCTCTAACAATTCTTCTAAATTCAGAGCTTTTGCAGTCTCTCTAACCCTTTTATCTATTTCTTCTTTGCTAAATTTTCGCATCTTTAAGCCAAAAGCGATATTATCGTACACAGACATGTGCGGATATAACGCATAGCTTTGAAAAACAAATGCAATATCTCTATCCTTAGGATGAGTATTATTTACTATTTTACCGTCAATTATTACATTACCTTCAGTAATATCTTCAAGACCGGATATAAGACGCAAGATAGTTGATTTACCACATCCTGAAGAACCTACTAAAACAATAAACTCATTGTCTTTTATTTCTAAATCTATTCCGTCAATGATATTGCGTTTGCCGTCATAGCTTTTAACAAGTTTTTCTAAAACAACGCTACTCATATCTGCCCCTTATAAACTAATTCTTACCTTGCGGTAATATTACATTAAAACTTGTATTTTTAAGAATCTTTGATTCAACCCAAACAGCCCCGTTCAAAGCTTGTACAAGATTTTTCACACAAGCTAATGTCATAGCTCTAAGAACATTTTTTCTATTTGAAGAATCAACGATTTTATATGGTTCAAATAAACATTCTAAATCATTTTCTGATAACAACAATGAACTACTCGATACTGATAACATAATAAAGTTGCTTCCAAAAAGATTTTTAGACTTTATACATTCTTCGTCAGGTATAGAAACATTGATAAGTATTTCACCCATCTCAACAGATTTTAGAACTACTTCTAATATATTTTGCAAAATTGTTTTTAAAATTTCTTCATCAGTAACGATTGTATTTTTTAAGCCTTCTTCAATATTAATATTCCAACGTAAATCCTTATCTTTGTATAATTGTTCATTAAATCTTACCACTGAATTTATAGAACTTATTAAATCGAAAATTTTTATATCCGGTTTTTTTGAACACGTCTCGGTTTGTGTTAAATCCAAGAGTTTATTTACAAAGTACATTAATTCTGAAGAATTTTTTTTGATGATTCTGATATATTTATCTTGTTGATCTGTCATTTTTCCACCTAAACCATCAGCCATCGCTTGTGAAAATCCCACAATTGATTGCAGTGGAGACTTAAGATCGTTTGCCAGTTTCAATAAAAATTCATTTTTGTCTATATTATTAATTGTTGGACAGCCTATTTGCATCACTTGATGGGAAGCTGAATTACCCAAAGAATCCCTAAGTGCTATAACATAACCTTCCTCAATCTCTTTAGCAGTCATGTCAAAATATATTTCTTTTAGTAGTAATTTAACTATAACTTCTTGGTTAGAAGTTAATGCCGCAGAAATCAGATTTTGCACATTTTCAATAAAATCAGCAATATTGGAAGTTAATAAGTGCATTTTTGAAGTTTCAAAAATCTCTGCAGCTTTGTCATTTACCCACTGAATTTTACCATCTTTGTTACAAAAAACTACCGCATCAGGTAAAGCTTTCTCTACATCAATTGTACTGGTTCTAAATAATATCTTCTTAATATCCATGATTCTATCCTTATAAACTTTCTAATGTATTTTAGCACAAAACTAAAAGTATATCTTTTTAAAGTTAAAAAAAAGTTAACTTTATGAAGAATTGTAATTTTTTGTATTAATATTATTATGTAAAGGAAACTATTATGAAATACAAAGATTATTACGAAACACTTGGCTTAAAAAGAGACGCAAGCGATGCTGAAATAAAATCAGCATATCGTAAACTTGCGAGAAAATATCATCCAGACGTTAATAAAACAAAAGAAGCTGAAGAAAAATTTAAAGACATAAATGAAGCTTATGAAGTTCTAGGCGATAAGCAAAAAAGACAACGATATGACAGCTTGGGAGCCGGTTGGCAAGGCGGTGCAGAATATACACCTCCGCCTGGTTTCGAAAACTTTAACTTCAACTTTAATCAAGACGGAGCTCAAAGCTTTGATTTCGGAGGTTCCGGTGGTTTTTCTGACTTTTTCTCCTCATTGTTCGGTGACATGATGTCAGGACAAAAGAGCTCATATAGCAGTAATTTTGGAGGATTTGATTTTGGTAATTCAAGCCAGCAGAAAAAAACTCAAAGAACATATGAAAAGCAAGAAAATTTAGATATAACAAAAACTCTAAATATCACAGCACAAGAAATATTTGATAAAAAACCCATATCAGTAACCTTTACTGATATGGAAAAGTGCGGTTTCTGTAATGGTGGCGGTTATTGCTCACACTGTGGCGGTACCGGAATACTATCAACTCCTATAACCGTTAAAGTAAAACTTCCAAAAAATATTGAGGAA
The DNA here is from genome assembly GCA_964431115.1 of uncultured Vampirovibrio sp. Lineage (GTDB taxonomy): Bacteria > Cyanobacteriota > Vampirovibrionia > Gastranaerophilales > Gastranaerophilaceae > CAG-196. The sequence goes on along the minus strand of CAYSIO010000014.1, from coordinate 2,700 downwards.
GGGAAAAAAGTCCGTCTAAAAGGTGAAGGAAAATCAGATAATTATGGACATAAAGGCGATTTATATTTAGTCATCCATTTCAAGGATTCTGAATACGAAATTAATGGTGCTAACTTAACAAAAGATATAGAAATTACTCCTCCGGAAGCCGTTTTAGGATGTAACAAAGAAATTAAAACGCTACATGGTAAAGTTAATATTAAGATTCCTTCCGGAGTTTCAAGCGGGCAATCATTAAGACTTAAGAATCTTGGCTTGCCTAATGAAAACGGTTATGGAGAACTAAATGCGCGCATAAAAATTATTATTCCTAAAACATATAATGATGATATTAAAAATCTGTACAAAAAAATACAAGATTTGAGTTCTTAAATAAGATTAATATTATTTCTTAATAACTTGACAGCATCGAGCTTTATAGGGAAAATTAATAATGGGGAATGGGGGAATTTATGACAAAACAAACTTTTTTACACGATAAGCATATAAAACTCGGAGCTAAAATGGTAGATTTTGCAGGTTGGCATATGCCGGTGCAATATACATCTATTATTGAAGAACATAAAACCGTTCGAGATTCTGTAGGAATTTTTGATGTTTCACATATGGGTGAACTTATTGTGAAAGGAAATGATGCGTTAGCTTTTTTAAATAAAATTGTTCCTCAAAATATCTCAAAATTAACAGATTCAAAAGCTGTATATTGTCAGTTAACAAACGAAAATGGCGGTTTAATTGATGATTTAATCATTTATAAATTAGAGGATAATAAGTATTTAATAATCGCCAATGCGTCCCGAGTAGATGAAGATTTAAATTGGATGAGCCTTAATCTAAAAGGTTTTGACGCAGAAATCATTAACGATTCTCACAACTATTCATTAATTGCAGTACAAGGACCAAAAGCTTGTGAATTCATAAAAACTTTAGGTGTTGAAGGGTTACCTTCATTCTTCTCTATAAAAAAAGGAGCATTATTTGGAGTTGATTTATGGATTTCAAGAACCGGATACACAGGTGAAGATGGAGTAGAATTACTCTTTAAAAACGAATATGCAGAAAGAATTTGGGATAACCTTCTTGAATCAGGAAAACCTTTTAATATCAAACCTATAGGCTTAGGAGCTCGCGACACATTAAGATTAGAAGCTGCTTTACACTTATATGGTAATGATTTGGATGAAAATACAACACCGATTGAAGCAGGTTTAAGTTGGTCTGTTCCAAAAGACAAAGAAGATGATTATAACGGTAAAAGCGTTATAATGTCACAGCTTGCAAATGGTGTTGAGAAAAAGCTGTTTGCATTTAAGATGTTGGATAGAGGGATTGCAAGACACGGATATGATGTTTATTATAATAATGAAAAAGTCGGAGTTGTGACCAGCGGAGGCTTTTCTCCTTCAAGGGGTGATAATATAGGTCTTGCATATTTAAAAAACCTTGACATTTTCACTATTGGTTCTACAATTCAAATATCAATCAGAGAGAAATTATATAATGCGGAAATTATAAAAAAACCTTTTGTTGAAAAAAGAAATAAATAATAATTATATAGGAGAATAGTTTAATGAATGAAAGTATGTTATGTACAAAAACACATGAATATGTGCTTGGACAAGATGGCAATTATGAAATTGGTATAACATCATATGCGATTGAACAATTAGGTGATATTGTTTTTATTGAGCTTCCGGAAGTAGATTCTGAATTCAGCAAAAACGAAGTATTTGCAACAATTGAATCTGTAAAAGCAGCTTCTGAAATTTATATGCCTATTTCAGGTAAAGTCGTAGAAGTAAATGAAGCAGTTGTAGATAGCCCTGAGCTGTTAAATGATGAATCATATGCTGATAAATGGCTTATTAAAATTCAATCAGCTGCAGATCAAGTTGAATTTGCTGATTTACTGGACTACTCAGATTACAAAGAAGAAGTACAATAATGAAAAATTTTATAGCTCATACAGATGAAATAAGAAACAAAATGCTTGAAGAAATTTCTTGTTCAAGTTTAGATGGCTTATTTACACAAATACCGATTAAATTTGGTAATTTTAATTTAGGAAACCCATTAAGCGAGCTGGAAACTCAAAAAAGAGTTAAATCCTTGTCAAAAAAAGATAATACAGACTACGCTTCATTCATAGGTGGCGGTGTTTATAACAAATTTATACCGGCTTGTATTAATTATATTGCACAAAGATTTGAGTTCTTAACCGCATATACACCTTATCAGCCGGAAATTTCGCAAGGCACTCTGCAAATAATTTATGAGTATCAAACTATGATTTCCAGATTAACTGGTATGGATATTGCAAATGCGTCTATGTATGATGGTGGTTCAGCTTGCGCAGAAGCTATTTTAATGGCTCATAGAATTAATAGAGGGAAGAAAAATAAGGCTCTTGTTTCATCAAAGCTAAACCCTGAATACAAAGAGGTAATTAAAACATATTTATGGGCTGAATGCATTGAGCTGGAATGGTTTGAAAACATTCCTGAAAACATTGAAGATGCTTGTTGTGTTCTGGTACAAAATCCGGATTATTATGGTGAAGTTACCGATATTAATAAACTTGATACAACATTAATAGTTGTTGCAAATTTATCAGCATTATCAGTTATTAAACCACCGGTAGAAGCTGACATTGTTGTCGGTGATATCCAACCTCTTGGCATACCAATGTCATTCGGTGGC
>CAYSIO010000013.1:2410-14562 GCA_964431115.1 uncultured Vampirovibrio sp. | reverse complement strand
AAGTAATATCGGCTCCGAAATTATTTTGGAAGATTCTTTAAATGCATCACTTAATGGTGGAAATTTTGAAGAAACAAAAGAAAAAGTCAACGCTATTATGCGAGAAAGATTTAAGCCGGAATTTTTAAACAGAGTTGATGAAACTATTTTCTTTAAAGCTTTAACACTACATCAATTGTCTGCAATTGTTGATATTCAAATGGAAAACCTAGGGGTGTTGCTAAAAGAACATAATATGACTTTTGAAATAACAGAAGATGCGAAAGAGTTCCTTGCAACACGAGGTTTCAACCCTGTTTATGGTGCAAGACCATTAAAAAGAGTTATTAGACAGCTTGTTGAAAATCCTTTGTCAAAACTTATTCTTGCACAAAAATTTACAGATGGTGATTGTATCAAAATTGATGTAAATAATGATGAATTAAACTTTGCAAATGGATAAGGGTAAAATCTTATAAATAAAAAAATCTCTCGTAAAGGGGGATTTTTTGTTGTGCATATAACTCCGGCAGTTACCATTTAATCGGTAATAAATCTATTCTAAAGAAAAAAGAAAACAGGTCGGTTAATCCTTCCTGTTAAGATTTTACACTAGCCGAAATATAAATAGCAATATTATTATACATTAAAAACAATTAAAACACAAATAATAAAAAGAAAACTTTACGTTTATCTTAAGCAAAGTTAAATTCAAAACACCCCTTATTGCTTGTATATTCATTGGTACAGAGTAAGAATGCGCTTTGTAAACTTATGTAACAAATATATAAAAAATATATACCAATTGGTCAATTTTCTTAACATATTTGTGTTTATATATATAAGAGGATGAGCATGAACAACTACAATTTTAAATCTACAGTTTCATCACAAGAAGCGGAAGCGTTGAAAGAAATGATATTCAAGCGCGCCAGAGAGCGTGCTCAGGCGCTAACGGATGATGTTCAATCTTCTTATACAAACTCTGTACAAAATGATGTCATGGATTTGGCAAGAGATTCTTTTGTATCATCTAAAAATCCGTTTTCACAGATTGTTGAGACGGCGCAGAATAATAATGTTAAACCTGAGCCTGAAGAACAGGAAATCGGTTTTGCAAAAAGACAAGTTAACGATATAAAAGCTCAAATACAACAAAGAACTGCAACTTCAAATTCAGAACTTGCTTCAAGTCAAGTAAGCTCTGCGATGTTTGATACTCGAGCAGAGTTCGTTAAAAAATCGAATTTTATGGGAGCTTTAAACTTCTTAAACTCTCAAGCAACAATCAGCCTAGTCAAAAATAAAGGACAATCTTTCGAAGCTTTAGCATAGTTTGTTAAGATTGTAAACTTTAATCACTAAATTATTCACAATAAATAATTTCAGTTGTATTATTAATATATGATTAATCTAGAGGAATTATACTCGGAAGTTCCGCCTACGAAACTAAGAAATATAGATGAAAAGTTTTGTCCGGCAGCAACTACACCATTTTGGCTAATGGTCGCAGATTTTTTCTATTACGGAATGCTTGAAGACAGGTTCTATGCATTCCGTTACAAAGGTGTTGAAAACTATTTAAATAAAGACCCTAATGTTCCGGTTATTATGTTTGCACCGCATTCAAACTGGTGGGACGGTATTGTAGGTTATCACATTACAAATCGTATTTGTAAAAAAGAAATTCGTCTAATGGTAGAAGAGCTTAACAGGTTTCCTCTATTACGTCGTTCCGGAGCTTTTAGTGTTAACAAAAAATCTCCGCAAGCTTCAATGGATGCATTAAAATACTCAATAGAACAAGTCGGAAATCCAAATGCAATTTTGTACTTATTCCCACAAGGTATTATCAAACCGCCAAATGCGCGTCCGATTGAGTTCCGCTCAGGTTTAGCTTATATTGCAGAAAAAGCGGCTCAAAAATACGGAAAAGTTGCATTAATGCCGATTGCGGTTAATTACTTCTTCTTGCGTGATAATCGACCTGAAGTTCTTGTTGAAATGGGCGAGCTTATTGAACTTGAAGCAGGTAAAACTGACAGAAAAGAATTTACAAAATATTTAGGCGATACTTTAGAAAAACTTTGTGACAGACAAATGTACGATATCAGCCAAGCAAATTTTGCAGGCTATAGAACTTTATTCCAACAAAAACTTAAATGGTATCGAAGAATAGAACAACGCCTCAAAAAGATTGAACGCCGCAACTCCGGTGTGTAAGGGCTGGGGGGGTAAATGTATTTGGCTTGTAGGTGTGACTACCGGCTTGCCGTCATTCTGAGCGAATGCGAAGAATCCAGAGGAACTAGAAGAAAGGCTAACAGCTTTTTACTGGGTCCTTCGTTGCACTCAGGACGACGTGGCACACCTGACGGTGTGACTGCAAGCTTGCCGTCATTCTCAGCGCGAAGCGCTGGGAATCCAGCCAGTTTTATCTTTACAACAAGACAATCAGCTGGGTCCCCAGACTGCGTCTGAAGACGACGTGGCACACTTGTAGTCACACGTGCGAGTCAAATACGTTTTACCCCCACCTCTGGATTTATTAAGAAATTTGTTCTATAATCGACCTATGGTCACAAAAGCAATTACAGCCACAACAGTTGGAATTAGTGCATTCAAAATAGAAGTCGAAGTTGATGTTATCAACTCACTACCAAATATTAGCATTGTTGGACTTCCTGACAATTCAGTCAATGAAGCAAAAGAACGTGTACATTCGGCTATAAAAAACTCCGGATTTACATTCCCTTTGGGGAGAGTTATCGTAAACCTGGCCCCTGCGGATATAAGAAAAGAGGGAACAAATTTTGATTTACCGATTGCTATAGGGATTCTTAAAGAACAAGGAATAAATATTCCGGATGATTTAACAATAGGATTTATTGGTGAATTATCTTTAGACGGTTCATTGAGGGCTGTAAACGGTGTGTTGCCACTGGTGTTGGGACTAAAAGAACATGGCGTAAATACGGTTTTTGTACCGATTGAAAACGCAAAAGAGGCTGCTCTGGTGCAAGGGATAAAAGTTTTTGGAGCGAAGCATTTAGTTGATGTTGTTGCACATTTTGAGGATTCGCCGTTATCAGAAACGGTTGTTGATATTGATAAATATTTGGAAGAAAATGCATTTACTGATTACAGCTTTGATTTTAAAGATGTAAAAGGTCAACAGAAAGCAAAACGAGCTTTGGAGATTGCAGCTGCGGGCGGACATAATTTATTGATGTCAGGCTCTCCCGGCTCCGGCAAGACCATGATGGCAAAATGTATGGCTTCAATTTTGCCGCCTCTGGAATTACAAGAAGCTCTGGAACTAACGAAAATTTATAGTATAAGCGGACTTTTGACTCCGGATAGGCCTTTGATGACAAAAAGACCTTATCGTCCGGTTCACCATACTGCATCACCAAACGGGATTATTGGCGGTGGCACAAACCCTCGTCCCGGTGAAATCACTTTGGCACATAGGGGAGTTCTTTTTCTGGATGAGATGGTTGAGTTTCCGAGAAATGTTCTGGAGGTACTTCGTCAGCCTCTTGAAGACGGTGAAGTTGTCATTTCTCGTTCAAAGAATTCAATTAAATATCCTTGTAATTTTATTTTATTGGGCGCAATGAATCCTTGTCCTTGTGGTTTTTTAGGTGATAAAGAAAAGCAATGTACTTGTGCTGATTATCAGATACAGAGGTACAAAAGTAAACTTTCCGGTCCGCTTTTAGATAGAATTGATTTAGTTATAAATGTTCCTCGTTTGACAACTGAAGAGCTTATTAATACCAATGTTGAGGCAGAGCCTTCTGCTGTTATAAGAGAAAGAGTTATAAAAGCTCGAAAGATTCAAGCAAAAAGATATGAGCATGACGGGATTTTAACAAATTCTGAACTAAACGCTGAACTTGTTAAAAAATATTGCAAATTAGATGATGCTTCAGCGCAAATAATGAAAATGGCGGCACAAAAGTATCAGCTTTCAGGCAGAAGATATAATCGTGTATTAAAAATTGCAAGAACGATTGCTGATTTAGCTGGCGCTGAGAATATAGAAGCTACGCATCTTACTCAGGCTCTGCAATATCGTACGGAATAATCCGGAATATATCGCATGAAAAAGGGGGAAGCTTAGTATTTTTGCTAATTATTTTTGTTGACATAGCCCTGAAAATTTGTTAAAATAAATTTATAACAAACATAAGCTGTTTCTGACATTTGAATATAAGAAGAGAAAGGAATATTATGATGAAGAAGAATGGTTTTACTCTTGCTGAGGTTCTTATTACTTTAGCTATTATAGGGGTAGTCGCTACTATGACACTGCCTGCCCTTATGACTAATACTCAAGAACAACAAGCTAAAACAGCATATAAGAAAGCTATTAATACATTAACTGAAGCAGCTCAGCTAAGCTTGGCAATTAATGGTTTTGATTATAGTCAAATGAAAAATGGTTATGGTAAGATTACAGAATATGGTGAAAATGACATGTCTCTTGTAGCGTTGTTAGCTACTAATGCAGCTGTGGACTTTGGTAAATCTAAAGAAAGCGTAATAAAGAATGAGGCTTTTTCTTCAGGACAGACTGTTTATCTTCGAGATGGCTCAGCTTTAGTTTTCCCTACCGGTGAAAATATTACCGATACTGATTATGCTGTCACACAAACAGATGGGCTTCCTAAAGGGTTTACTATTCTTTTAGACATTAATGCTGATAAAGCTCCTAACACTTTGTCTAACTGTGCGGGTATGGTTACTGGTCAAATTGATACTGATTCGTTGCTAGGAGGTAATGAAGCTACCGATGATGCGCCAACTGAGGGAGGCGATGAAGTTACGATTACAGCACCTACTGCTAGTGACGTATCATGTGCTAAGGGGAATCGTGTAATCAAAGACCAATTCTTGATTAAATTAAGAGGTAATGTTGCACAACCTGACGGTGCAGCTGCTACTTGGGTTTACGAAAACTAATCAGCGTAATATTCAGTATTATATACATAAGCGGGGTTGGATTAAAAATCCAACCCCGCTTGTTGTGTATTTAACAGACGTACCTACGCTAGTCAGTAGTTCCGCCTCCCTGTTGCTCAGTTTTGTTAACACTCTTACCTTCAGACATTACCCAAGTTGCAGCTTTACCTAATGGAACCGCATAGGTTCCTCTTAGTTGTAGTAAAAATTGGTCTTTAATAACTCGGGTAGCTTTATTATTACAAGTTGATAAATTCAACGTAGCACCTTCTGTGAATACTTTTAATCCTTCTGCACTTTCATCTGCGCCCGCTTGAACACCAGAACAATTAGACAAAACATTAGGCATTTTAGCACCATTATAATCATACATAACAGTAAAGCCTAGTGGTAATTGGTCGGGTTGATAAACACCATTAGTAGCAGCATCGGCTACAGTTTTTTCCTTGTTATATGAAACTGATGAGCCATCTCTAAAATAAATGGTCGCATCAAAAGATAAGGTAGAACCCCCACCAAGAGTAGGAGTTAATACTCCAGTTCGTCCCCTGTCAATTAAAGCATGATTAGCGAACATGCCTTCAATGGACGGACTGTCAACCAAGTCACCATTAAGATCAGCGCTTTCGCGTAAAGAAGAATAGTCAATGCCAGATATGGCTTGTGATAACTGCCCAACTTCTGTTAAAGTGTTTATTCCTTTTTTCAGCCCTGTTTTAGCTTGTTGTTCTTGAGTATTAGTCATAAGGGCAGGCAGTGTCATAGTAGCGACTACCCCTATAATAGCTAAAGTAATAAGAACCTCAGCAAGAGTAAAACCATTCTTCTTCATCATAATATTCCTTTCTCTTCTTATATTCAAATGTCAGAAACAGCTTATGTTTGTTATAAGCCACCCCACCGCACGCGAAAGTAAGTAAAAATGCTGGCATTTTTACTTACAACATGGGGGTAGGTCGCAGTTATGGGTGTAAAACACCTATAACTGCGGGCGTAGGGGGAAAACCCCTCAATCCGTCGTTTTTTGAGGGATCTGTGGAAGACTTTGGTCGATCTTACAAATTCTTTGACTGGGTCCTTCACTACGTTCAGGACGACGTGGCACACTTTGCGGTGTACCTACCGGCTTGCAGTCATTCTGAGCGAATGCGAAGAATCCAGAGGAACTAGAAGAAAGGCTAACAACTTTTTACTGGGTCCTTCGTTGCACTCAGGACGACGTGGCACTTTTGTCGATGTTGTGCCAAGCTTATGCGATACCGTGTCAAGCACGGTATGACGAGAATTCTTGATCACTTGATCACTGAACTCTTGGTCACTTCTACAGTCATTCTGAGCGAATGCGAAGAATCCAGTTAGCCAATTATCTCGTAATATAAATCTTTCCAGTTAGGATTTACGGATTCAATCAGGTGTAGCTTATATTTCCTCACCTTTGATTTTATTTGTTTTTCTCGTGTAATTGCAGATAACATATCGTCATAGACTTCATAATAGCCTAATTTATCGACAGAATGAGTTTTAGTAAATCCTGCAACAAATTTGTTTTTATGTTCATAAACTCTCTTTATGAGATTTGAAGTTACACCAGTGTAAAGAGTTCCATTTCTTTTGCTAAATAAAATATAAACATATCCTTTTTTCATGTATATATTTTAACACAATTTTCTGGATTCTTCGCATTCGCTCAGAATGACGGCAAGCTTGTAGTCACACCGCCAAGTGTGCCATGTCGTCCTGAACGTAGTGAAGGACCCAGTAAAAAGCTTGTAGCTAATACTTGCAGATTGAAAGTATTTACCTCTCTGGATTGCCACGTCGCTACGCTCCTCGCAATGACGGCAAGCTTGTAGTCACATCTACAAGCCAAATACATTTACCCCAGAATGACGGCAAGCTTGTAGTCACACCGCCAAGTGTGCCACGTCGTCCTGAGTGCAACGAAGGACCCAGTAAAAAGCTTGTAGCTAATACTTACAGATTGAAAGTATTTACCTCTCTGGATTGCCACGTCGCTACGCTCCTCGCAATGACGGCAAGCTTGTAGTCACACCTACAAGCCAAATATTATTTACCCCTATCCCTCAGGCATCATTGCAGAGATTTCAGCAAGGATTCTGGATACATCAGCACCGCCAAAGACGACTTCAAGCACAAGCTGTGAATTTATAACAACAGTTTCACGATATTCCATAGTATCAACATCAATTATGTTAAATTCAACATAGTCTTCGCCAACATAGGTTATCTTCCCGTATTCAGCTCCTGTTGCCCATCTTAAGAATACATACTTCTGTTCAAACATCTTTAAACGATTAATCAACTTCATTAAAATAACCCTTATCTGTATATATTATTCTTAGTCTTAATTTTTCCAAAGTCAAATAGTCGGATTAAAATTAAGGTAAACTCTCCTTATGGCAATAATATACCATACAAATTATTTTTTAACAAATTTATTTTTCGCTTCGGCTGTTTTTTGTTGCTTTTTCTATAGACTTGTATTCTTCGGATTCTTTATTATTTAATACAGCCAGTCCGTCGTCTTTTAATTTTTTAAAGAAACACCCACCGGTTTCCATATTAAAACGATTTATATCACCTGCCAAGCAAGCATCCGATTCAATAGCTGTTGTATAATATCTGCCCAAATCTATTTGTCCGTTAGGGTCATAATAATTAACCGAACAAAATTCATCAAAAAAGATTTCAGCATTATTTGCTTCTTTAGTACCTTCTTTTATTGTACCCATTTCTTTTACAACCAAATCCAGAAACGCTTGAACCTCTTGTTTTATAGGCTCTTCAAAGCCTAGATATTCTCTTTCGTAAGCCTCTTTATTTCCTTCTTTATAGTATTTTTGCAAAACCCTAAAAGATTCGGTTGCTTCTTTACTTTCTCCGGTGAGTTCATAAAAAATTTCCGGAGTTATATTTTCCACGTAATAATCAATTGCAATTCTTGTCGAATTAGCTCTGTTTTGCGCATAGATTTCTGCAGCTGTCGGACCTAATTTTTCGTGTCTAAAAATATCCAAATTCTGTAATAAGTGTTGTAGCTCGTGTCTTATAAATCCAAATATTTGAGGTTTTGTATAGTTGCTTAAATCTGCGTTTCTGACGATAGTATTAAAAGCCGGCAGGTATCCCATTGGATTTTCTTGTTGAGTCGGTAAGATTTCTATCTGCGGTCTTACTGCTTCAGGTATATTTAATTGTTCGCACAAAAAAACGTATGATGAATTAACAAAATCATCACCATCAAGTTTGAACAAAGATTTCAATTCTTCCGCACAATTATGAAGCCTATATTTTGACGCATGCAAATATGCTACTAACGCATTTCTGTCTAAGTAGGTCATGTTCCTGCAAACACTTGTGTTCGGAATCTTATTGGTAAGATTCGCTAATGTGGCATTGTTTCTGAATTGGGGATGATATTGATAATTAGAATATACTTGCATATCTAGATTAAGTCCGCTAAAAATAAAATTTGCTAGATTTTTAGGTAAAATCGTAATAAAATTTACTTAAATAGAGCGCTGAGGGTAATTAATGTTAAAGGATATATTTGAGGGAAAAAAAGGGTTTAAACTGGTATGCGGAGCCGGAAACGAAGACGCTGCAGAAGTTGAAAAACTTGTGACTATTTATTCGCTTGCAGGCTGTAATTTTTTTGATGTTTGCGCAAAGCCTGAAATCGTTGACGCTGCAAAACGAGGACTTGAAAAAGCAGGAATAAAAGAAGATAGATATTTATGCGTAAGCGTTGGTATTGATGGTGATCCTCATATTACTAAAGCTTCTATCGATAATGGAAAATGTATTTCTTGCGGGGCTTGTGCCGGAGCTTGTCAACATGATGCGATTTTTAATAACGAAGGTTTTGAAGTAAAGAAAGAACGCTGTTTAGGTTGCTCTCAATGCGTGAAAGCTTGTCAACAAGACGCTATTTCTATGAGTTCTCAACTTATGGACTATAACGAAGTCTTACCTAAGCTTATTGAAAAAGGTATTGATTGTATTGAATTTCACGCAATTTCTGAAGACGAAAACGATGTTGATGAGAAATGGGCTCAAATAAATAAAATGTTTGACGGCATGCTTTGCATTTCTCTTGACCGTTCAGAACTCGGTGATAGAAAGCTTAAAGACCGTGTTGCAAGAATGATTGCAGGAAGGCAGCCGTTTTCGACTATTGTTCAAGCCGACGGAATTGCAATGAGCGGAAACGATGACGAATGGGGAACAACACTTCAAGCGGTTGCTACAGCGCAATTGTTTCAGGATTCAAAAATGCCTGTCTATATTATGATGTCAGGCGGAACTAATACAAAATCAACAGAGTTAGCAAATTTGTGCGGGGTTAAACCTCACTGCGTTGCTATCGGATCTTATGCAAGAAAAATTGTTAAAAAATATCTTCAAATGGACGATATTCTTGAAAATGAATCCGTCTTAGCAGAGGCAGTTGAAGTTGCAAAAACCCTTGTTAAAGTTTCTTTAGATAATATGAGGTAAAAAAATGTTTGTTTTTTCTGCAAGAGGTTGGATGATTTCTAATATTGAAACCGTGCTTTTTGATAAAGACGGGACATTTATTGACTTACATTATTTCTGGGGAAAAATGACGGAATTGCGTGCAAGAGAAGTCATAAAAAGGTATTCGCTTGAGAGAAAGATGTTTGATATTCTTTGTTATATTCTGGGATATGATTATCATTCCGGCAGAATGCTTCCTGACGGGATTACTGCATTGTATTCAAGAGTTAAAATTATAGAAATTTTTAGGGATAAATTGAGTGAATTAGGTATAAATGCAACAGAAGAAGAATTGACCGAGATTTTTGATGATGTAGCCAACGAGTTTTATAACGATATTGAAAGATACACAAAACCTATTGATGAAGCTGTTGAGTTTATTAAAAAATTACGCTCTAAAGGTGCTAAAATCGGGATTGTAACTTCTGATTCGGTCGAGTCTGCTAATCTTACACTTAAACAGTTCGGTTGGGAAAATCTTTTCGATGTGGTCATAGGAAGAGAATCTTCATCTGAGACAAAAGAAAGCGGAGCGCTTACGAAGATTGCACTTGAGAAGCTGAATGCGGACCCTTTTACAACGTTGATGATTGGAGATGCACCTATGGACGCTATCTCTGCTAAGAATGCAGGAATTGAAAAGACGATTTTAGTTGCTTCAGGACAAATGGATAAGAATGAATTAGAAGAGTATTCTGAGTACGTAATTTATTCTTTGAAGGATTTACAATGTTTGAGAATTTAAGAAACTCAATAGATTTTTTTATTCGGAATAAAACGAAGTTTTCTAGAAAGAAATTTTTTGAAAATGATTTAGAGCTTCTGGAACGCAACAGAAGCGAGAATTTGTACACAAAGGATATTTTGTCTACGTATTTCAGTAAAACCTCGAAAAAGAGCCTCCGAGCGTTGGATATCGGATGCAAAAACTGGTTTTATGCGCGAGGTGAGCATGAGTTCTTTAAATCTTTCGCAGAAGATTTGGTTCTTGACGGTGTAGAAATTGATGCACACAGGCTTTATAGCAACTTCTATTCGCGTTATGAAGTGGCAAAATTTTATACTCAAGACTTGGAAGGTGTAAATTATATTGCCGGAAACCTTTTGAATTTGAAAGAGAAGTATGATTATATCACATGGTTTTTACCTTTTGTAACTATAAAACCTCTTGTTTATTGGGGTTTGCCCAAAAAATATTTCTGTCCGGAAAAACTTTTAAGACACGCATATTCGATTTTAAATGAAGGTGGCGAAATGCTTATTATTAATCAAGGTGAAGAAGAAGCTAAGGTACAAAAAGAACTTTTGGATAGGATTGAAGCCTCTTATGAAGAGCTTGGCGAAGTGAAAAGTGAGTTTTTTGAATATAAGAATAAGAGATATGGATTCCTTGTAAAAAAATAGAATCCTCTTATGATAAGGGTTTTGAATGTGCGTGGCGCGGATTTGTTACAAAATGTAACAAATCCGCGCTTTTTATTAAAGTTTTTCAAAAAAATGCCGTTATACAAATTGTAGAAAAAGCGTATAGGAGTATTAAAAATGTCTAACTGGGAAAAATTTAAGCAAGCATTAAAAAAACGCGAGGAAGAAAGATACGAAGCTTTACAAAAAGAAGTAAGAAAAATGAGAGAAAACATTGAAAGAATACTGACAATGTTTTTCGAAAGCACAACGAGCAGGTCTCAAACAAATTATTCGGGGCTTGGAATGTTTTAGAAAAGGTTTTATGAAAAAGGGTTTAATGATATATCCTAATATGGCGCTAAGAAAAGATTTAGCGCCATTATTTTTACATAAGCTTATTTAGCGGCTTTTTTTACCAAATCGACATCAAGCTCTATGGAATTCATATCTTTGTCGATTTCGCCGATTAACTCAAGAGTGTCTTTTGTATTTGAAGGTATACCAGCCCATTTATCGGCATCAATATCAACAGTCATTGTGCCTGTAGAATCTTTAAATTGGTATTTGTCATTAGAAAGCTGTTTTGTAATATTACCTTGAATTGACACAACAGTATCGTCTTGCATCTTAAGAGCATCTGCTACGCTGACTTTTTTAATATTGCTTGTGCATTCGTTATAACCTGCAAACGCTATACAGCTTGAAACAACTGCTAACATTGAGATAGCTAAAAATTTTTTCATAGTTTTTTCCTCCTTAATATTTTCATGTAATTATTGCAATTATAGAATAATTAGCTCAATTAGTATTATGATTAAATAAGAGAATAGAAAAATTTGCTTTTAGACTTGAAATAAAAAAATGTTTGTGTGAGAATGATTCTTGTGACAATTGAATAGCAAAGATATATGGCAAGGTAGCTCAGTTGGTGAGAGCGCACGGCTCATACCCGTGAGGTCGAGAGTTCGAATCTCTCCCTTGCTATTTTTTGTTGCTTACTCACGGGTAATTCGCAGTGCGCAAGGCTTTCAGCCTAAATCGCAAAATGTTCAGGTTTTCACATTTTGCTCTTTTAGCGCACGGCTCCCTCTCAGCAAAACAATACTTAATTGTTTTGCTTCGGCACAGTCCGTGAGGTCGAAGGAGTAAATAAATCCAACTTGGCATATAACTTTAAACCTGTAAGAAAATTGAAAAACGAATCTCTCCCTTGCTATTTTTTGTTGCTTACTCACGGGTAATTCGCAGTGCGC
>CAYSIO010000013.1:0-2310 GCA_964431115.1 uncultured Vampirovibrio sp. | reverse complement strand
CGCAAAATGTTCAGGTTTTCACATTTTGCTCTTTTAGCGCACGGCTCCCTCTCAGTGTATTGTAACAGGATGTATTTTTTTATCCGTTTTGGTTGGAAGTAAAATTTTGTAGGTCGGCTTTACTAAGCCGACAATACTAGACTATCGCAGTTGGAAGTAGGTTGAGAATTGGGTTTCAAACAGGACGAAAATGGTCTTTTAATGGACTTTGTTTTCCTTTTTAGACACCCCTCACCCGCCCTTTGGGCACCCTCTCCCACAAGGGGCGAGGGTAATAAAAGTCACTTTTGGGAATTTTGTAGGGTAAATAATTAAATAAAGTGGGAACATCCCATTTTTCCCACTTTACAAACTTTTTCCGCAAACTCTATTTGTAACAATTTTGTGATAATCAAAAGAAATATCTATAAACTTACGGATATGTTCTTAATTCTTTTCAATTTAAAACTTTGCAACAACTATTTTATATTGATTCTACTAGCGCTTGTTTTTCTTTTTCTAATTTATTACCTCTAGAATCATCTCCTAAAAGTTGATAACCACAAGCTGTTAGTGTCTCACTACAACCTTGAAGACTAAATGCAGCTGCTGACACATAAGGATTTGCACTTGCTAATAATCCCGTTGCACCAAATGTAAAGCCTATAGTTGGATCACTTGTTGGCCCAACTGCAATACCACGCCATTTACCTTTATAAGCTTCATATTTCATCATATTTTCATTTGCGGCTTTGCTTGTATTTTCACTCTTATCAATTAAATTCTTTGATTCTAAATCATCTGCGTTCTTTGCAAATAAATATCTTGTACCAAGCATTGATGCGTGGCTTGAGCCAGATGAACAAGCTGCGATTAAAACACCAATTCCACCCGCAACTAAACCAGCCATACCAAATTTTAAAGCTCTTTTAGCTAATGACGGTTGCATTTTCTTTCCAATGGCTTTCACAAGTCCCATTCTTCCATTTGCCGTTGCTTTTTTTAGAATTTCCCTATTTACAATTTTTCTTGCTCGATTAATTTCGGCATTTGTATCAACAGTAGGTGCAATAAGAAAACTTGTAGCAATCCCCCACAATGCAGATAAGCCTGCTATTATACCTGCACGTTTTTTACCAAAATTATCTTTATCTTGTTTGTAATCTTTAAAACAGCCACTCAAGTCATCAAAACTACCCATAAGGGTCATGCCAATAATCCCCATTAGAGCAGCGGCTACTTGCCACTTACCTCTAGCGCCCTTGATTTTTGAGGAGATTTCTTTAAATGGGTTTTGAACTGTAATTTTACGATGTTTTAACACTCTTTGTTCTGCGATAAATCCAATCCAATCTTTTTTAATTTTATAATTTTCATAAGCGGTTTTTCCTAAACCAATCGCTGCGCTAAAACCTAAAATTCCTAACAATGTTGGTACAAAATCTTTTGAATTTTTTCCGGCTTCTGCTAATTCAATTTTTTCCAATTCCTTTCTAGTGAACTTTGTTGTTTGATTTTTAATATCATCTTTATTATCCTTTATAAATTTTGCTACTTCTGGAGCAGTTTGCTCAAGAGTAGTTAATTCTTCTTCTGAAATATTGAGTAAATCATATGTTTTATCATTATGAGTAATATTAACATTGTAATATTGATCATAAGCTGCTTTAAGTTCAATTAGTTTATTTTTATCTTCTTGAGAAATTTTTGCATTTTCAATTATTTTTAATGCTTCATTTGATTCTTTATCTAGTAAATCAAACATATGGTTTACGCAAGCACCATATATCTTGATTCTAGCATATGTTAATAATTCTCTAAAGTCTTTAGAGTATTCCTCAGGACTTGAAACATTTACATTTATTTCAACACCATTTCTTTGAGCTTTTTTCTCAATGTATTTTTTTAAAAATAAATTTTGCTCATTATTAATTGAATACCTTCCAACCGCAGGGCTTAGCAAATCTTCAACATTCTCTGTATTTGTTGCTGAAAGTAAAGCTGCAAGCTCACCCTTATCAGCTTCAATAATACCATTACCATCATCAATTTTGTTTTCTTGAATTAAATGTTGCACTCTTGCATTAAAAAATGTAATTTCGTAATTTCCCATATTTCTTCTCCTTTTCCTCGAGATTCCCTTGAACTTTATTTTCCCTATGTCTTCATAAAGTTTTTTAAGAAAAGAAAATTGCCCCTATCCTATCCTATCTAGCATTATACTTGACTTTGAGAGAAATAAAATTCGCGTTTACAAAAGTTAATGATTAGAGTTTGTGCAAGTTCAATAAGTAAGTGGAACACCAAATAAAAAAATAAATATAATAAAAA
>CAYSIO010000012.1:0-14656 GCA_964431115.1 uncultured Vampirovibrio sp. | reverse complement strand
GAGATTGAAAGGAAAGGATGTGATAACCTCCCCCAAGACCAAGAAAAGCAACCGCCCGTGTAAAATCTGTTAACGCTTGGGTTCCGATTATGGAAGGTTGCAACAACTTTTGTTCTTATTGCATAGTTCCTTATACTCGTGGTAGAGAGCGTTCAAGAAACCCTGAGCTTATTTTATCTGAAATTAAAAAAGCTTTAAAAGAAGGGTTTAAGGAAATTACGCTTCTTGGGCAAAATGTTGACAGCTACGGCAAAGGATTAGTTAAAACAGAAAACGGATATAAAACAACAATTGAAAACGTTTGGGCTCAGGATGAAGAGGGTAAAACAATTAACCTTTCTTGGTTACTAAGAAAAATCAATGCTTTAGAAGGTAAGTTCAGAATCCGTTTTGTAACTTCATATCCGACTGATATTACTGATGAATTAATTGATACAGTGATTGAATTAGATAAAGTCTGCGAATATTTTCATATTCCGATGCAACACGGGGATGATTACACATTAAAGAAAATGAATCGTAAGTATGATTATGCAACTTATAAAAGAATCGCAGATCACGTTCGTTCTAGAGTAAAAGATGTCACAATCACAAGCGATTTTATTGCGGGTTTTCCTGGTGAAACAGAAGAACAATTCCGGACAATGCTTGATAGAATGGAAGAATTGGAATTAGATTATTCAAATACGGCAGCTTATTCGCCTCGCGAAAGAACAGTTGCTGCAAAATGGACTGATTTATATGTTGATGAAGATGTTAAAACGGAACGTCTTGCTCGTTTGAACGAGAAAAACAGGGAATGTTGTTTGAAATCTAATCAAAAATATCTTGGTCGTGAGCTTGAAGTTCTTATAGAGAATTTCGAAGACAGAGGCGAAAAAGGTAAAGTAATTACAGGTAGAACTCGTAATAATAAAATTGTACACATTCCACACGATAAAGATTTAACAGGTGAGTTTGTTCAGGTTAAAATAACAAGAGCAAGAACTTGGTATTTGAATGGGGAATTGGTAACGTAAATTTAGTCCTCCCCTTGAGGGAGGACCGAAATCTATGATTTCGAGGTGGGGTAATAAAAAAAGATGAAAACCCCACCCCTCAATCCCCTCCCTCAAGGGGAGGGGAAGCAAATAAAGATTGAAAGGAGTATATATAATGAAAATCCAACAACAAAATAGCTATAATCCAAATATGAAAGCTTTGTACTTTACAAAAAGTAAGTAGGGTGCGTTGCAACGCACCACAAAAAAGAGGGATTACCCCTCACCCGCCCTTCGGGCACCCTCTCCCACAAGGGGCGAGGGAAGGAGTAAAAATGAAAAACATAAGACAATCAAACATAAACATACACAAAGATGCTTGGGTTGAAATTAATTTAGAATATTTAGCTCAAAATATTCAAGCTATCAAAAAAATGATTCCTCAAGGCAAAAAAATGATGGCAATAGTAAAAGCTGATGCATACGGGCACGGGGCACAAATGCTTGCTCAAACTATGCTTGCATCCGGTGTTGATATGTTTGGTGTTTCTTCTATTGATGAAGGCTTAGATTTAAGACAGGTTAAGATTAAAGCACCAATTCTTGTTGTCGGCGCAGTTCCTGTTTGGGCAGTTGAAACTGCAGTACAGAATGATATTGCAATTTCTATCTTCAACGAATCTCACTTGAAAGCTTGCGAAGAAGCTTTTAATCGCACAGGAATTAAGCCTCGTGTTCACGTTAAAATAGATACCGGCATGAACAGAATCGGAGTTCGACCAGAAGAGGCGGTTGAATTTATCCAAGTGGTAAATGAAGCAGAATATTTAAGCTTCGAAGGTGTATTTACTCACCTTGCCGCTGCAGAAGAGTTTGATGCGACAAGAGAACAAATTAATACTTGGAACGAAATTATCTCTCAAATCGATAAAACAAACCTACTTTTGCATATCCAAAACACAGCAGGCACTTTTGCTTACAATATTGATTCTAATATGGTTCGAGTTGGAATCTCTTTGTATGGTCTATACCCTGACTTACCTAGTGCAACAAAAAAACCTGATTTAAAACAGATTATGAGCTTAAAAGGAAGAATTACTAATATTCACGAGCTTCGTGCCGGCGAAAGCGTAAGTTACGGTCATACCTTTACAGCTTATGAATCTACTCGTGTTGCAACGATTCCGATTGGCTACGCTGACGGTGTTTCAAGACTTTTGTCTAACAAAATCGAAGCAGAAGTAAACGGAGAAAAAGTTCGTCAAATCGGTAATATCACAATGGATCAAATGATGTTTGATTTAGGAGATCTTGAAGCAGAAGTCGGCGATGTTGTAACCTTGCTTGACGAAAAGGATTTAACCCTTGATACTTGGGCTGAAATTCTGGGTACAATAAACTATGAGCTCACTTGTCGTCTTAAAGTAAGATTACCAAGAATCTATACTAGATAGGATTTGTTAAATAGAAAAAGCTCTTGCTTTGAACGTTCATCCTAAGACTTTTTTTGATTTCTAGTATTATGAACTAGTAGTTAGTGTTGGTATGCAAACCACGCTACTATAAAATATAGCAATTATCATATAAAAATGCAAGAGTTAAAAGAAGATATTTTCAAAAAAGCCGTCGGTGATGTTGTAAAAGAAGCAAGGACTTCTGTTAAAGAGTTATCTATTAATAAGTTTGCGGCAGAATATGATTTTGATAAAGGTAATATTTCAAAGACAGAAAAAGGTATCTATAATATTTATTTAATAACAGCTTGGAAATTATCAGAAGCGTTAGGAATAAGTTTTGTGGATTTTGCAACAAGACTACAAGATAAACTCGGAGAAAATTTTAAGTTTATGGACGAGTAATCTTACACGCACAATAAAAATGTTAAAAATATATAGACACTTTTTTGTTATTTATGATACGTCTCGTTTTTTAGAATTTTGAATGCACGATAAATTTGTTCCACCAAAAGCAATCTTGCAAATTGATGTAAAAATGTCATCTTTGAAATACTTAATTTAAAATCAGCTCTTTGTGATACGCTCGGAGCAATTCCGCAAGATGAGCCTATAATAAACACTAATTCGCCGATTCCTGAAAAGGTTATATCATTGATTTTTTGTGCAAATTCTTCCGAAGAAAGCTGTTTCCCTAAAATCTCCAATGTTACTACATATGAATTAGGTTTTATATTAGCTAATATTTTCTCGGCTTCTTGTTCAAGCGCTCTTTGAGTAAGACTTTCTTCCTTTATTTCAACCGGTGATAGTTCCACAATTTCAACCGAAGCATAAGATGTAAGGCGCTTTAAAAATTCGTCCACACCGTCTTTTAAGAATTTTTCTTTAACTTTACCTAATGCGATAATTTTTATTTTCATTTATATAATTTATAGTTTTTTTCTTAAATCTAAAATCTTTTGTTCTTCTTCTGGTGATAAATGAACCGCTCCGCCAAGAATTTCAGTATTCAATACAACTTGAGCGTAAGATTCAGCTAACTCAAGTTTTAAATACGCATCTTCTATAGTTTTAGCTCCAACGATAAAACCGTGATTTGCCATTAGTACTGCATCATACTTATCGAAAAATTTAATAGTATTATCCACTAGCTCTCTTGTTGACGGTAAAGCATATTCAGCAAGAGGGATTCCGCCGAAATAAAAAACATTCTCTGCCATTATGGGAGCCATTAAATCCTTACCTGCAGACGCAAAAGTGCTTAAATACGGCGCATGGACATGGATAATGTAATTAATATCCGGTCTCTGTTTATAAATTTCAATATGCAAAAACTTTTCACTGGAAGGTTTTTTACCTCTTTCCAAAGAATTACCGTCAAAGTCGGTAAATACGATTTGATTTTTATTCAAGTAACCGTTTGAAGAACCGGAAGTTGTTATCAATAATCCGTTTTTATATCTTGCTGAAATATTACCGGAATAACCCGGAGTAAAGTTCTTAACTCCGCAAAGTTTGCCGTAATCTATAATTTCTCTTACTAAATTTTTTCTCTGATTACAAAACATCTTCATGAACCTTTATATCTTCAACAACAGCTTTTTGTAACACTTTAGGTTGTGTAGGTGCAGCATGCTGATTTGATTTTTTAGCAGGCTCATTCTTTTTCTTAGCTTCAGCTTTTTTATCCTGCTTGATTTCAAATTTATCATACTCGACGTGAGTACCTTTTGCATCCATCATAACTTCAACCGTACAGCGTAAAGTTTCACGGACGAAATCATAACCAAGATTGAATTTTAAATCATCCGGTCCAAAAGAGAAATAGAAAGAATTTTCCTGTAAATCTCTTCCGTTTATTGCGTCATTAGAAAGGTTTATCGAACCAAACCAAGATACCGTAAGCCATCTGCATAGTCTGAAGTACTCTCTCAAATACAGATTCTGTTTACCATATCTGAATGCGTCATACACAGGCATTGGGGTATTGTCATCATAGACTGAAAAATAGTAACCAATATCTTGCATCCAACGTTTATATTGCATATGGAATACCGGTCCCAATCTTCCTATAACCTGAGTATCACCGGTTCCGTAAATTGCGGAAGACAGTTGTGAACGCAAATCAAAACTAAAAGCTTTTAACTTTTCTTTATCTTGATACTTATAAAAATTTTGGCTGATTTGCCCCATATATCTAAAACGGGTTGTTCCCATTTCAGTACCTTGCAAGCGTTCAAAACTACCGTCAAAATCTAAGTCTTGATAATAACCTGCGTCAAATCTGTGTCGATAAGATGATTCCTTACCTTTCAAAAGAAAATCTTTTGATGAATAGCCTTTATCATAAATAAGAGAAGTTCCGTATTTAGGACGTCTTCTTCCCATAAACCATTCATCCATGTATGCATTCATACCATACGCAAATTTCAAATTATCATCTAATTTTTGTTCACCTAAAACAATAAAACGGTCTTCCGCAGAACCATATGCAGCCATAGTTCGGTTTGTGCCGCTGTTAAAACGAGCCAAGCCACCGACTCCTAACCCGCTTTTATAGTTTAACATCGGAATCGCTTTTAAAACAGAGCCTTTTGGCAACTCAAAGACCCAACCCGGACCTGCATAAAGACCAAGTCCTCTATATGCACCTATTTCCCAGTGGTCGGTCTCACCATAGTCATGATTTTTGTTAGTGTAAAATTTAATAGATCTTGTCTTAAATATAGTCTTATCACCTTTATATAAATGTGGTTTGGTGAAAGATATAGTCTCCAAATCACCTTTTTGAGTGATTACTATGTCTTTTGCTTTAAAAGTTATCAAACCTTTTGACATATCTTCAGTCAAAGTTTCATCTTTAGGCAACAACATTGTACTAAGTCTCGGACCTCGTGTTCCGGAACGGAAATTTATAGGGAAAGACTCGTCAACATCCATTACCCCGTTTTCTTGAACTATACGATCTCCGTAAACATAACCTTTTTTTGCTTGAATTTTCATCGACCCCATTCTTGTCATTGGATTTTCGATTAAAGCATTTTCTTCGTTCAAGTCAACAAAAATATAATCTCCGGTTACGGTCTGAGATCCTTTGACAATGTTAACATTACCCTCAGCCTTCACGGTATTATTTATTCTGTCAAAAGTTATAATATCAGCATCAACTATAATGCCCTGTTTAACAAACTCAACGCTTACATCACCGGTCGCATAAACTAAAGATTTATCAGTATCGTAATTTACATGTTGACAATCTAATACGATATCTTCCGTCTCTTCGGAAGTAGTCTTTTTCGCTTTTCTCTTGAATAAGGATTTTTTCGGCTTTTCAATATCCGCTACTGCATCTTCATCCGCTTCAAATCCGTCAGGAGCAATCATTTCATCAAAATTATCTTCTACTTCTTGAGAAGCATATTTTGAGGTTTCAAGCTCTCCTGTGTAAACATCTGAAGCCGTAGGAGCTAACTCATATCTTTGAGCTTCTTTTCTGTCCATATGTTCTTGAAGCCTTAAGCGTAATTGCTTGATAGGCGGAACTGTGTGTCTATCCTCTTTTGAACCAGAACTACCCTCATAACTTCCGGTATTATTTTGCGAAGAATCCGCCGGTGCAAAAAAAGCTTCCCCCGTATAATCCGCTTCGGTATCAAAACCAAAATCTGCATATACGGAATTACTTACAAACAATGCTAATATTAATAGTGCTAATCTTTTTTTCATTCTCTTCCTATATATAATTTAACGGATTATTTGGCTGACCGTTTACACGAACCTCAAAGTGACAATGCGGTCCGGTGCTGTAGCCGGTCGTACCTTCTTTTCCGATAACTTGTCCTTTACTAACTTTTTGTCCATTGGATACTAAAATTGAGCTCATATGAGCATACAAAGTTGTTATTGGCTTTCCGTTAACCATACCGTGCTCAATGATTACGACTTTACCATAACCGCCATACCAACCTGAATAAATAACTTTTCCTGAATTAGAAGCTCTGATTTCTCCATAGTTTGGTCCGCCGATGTCAATTCCGGAGTGGAAAGAACGGCTGTTGAATATCGGGTGAGTTCTCCAGCCAAAAGGTGAGGTTATTCGACCTTGAATCGGTTTTATAAAGCCTGATGCAACTTGTACATTAGTATCTTTTGCTGTTTTGTTGATATAGGAACCGATACTTGCAGATTGCTTAGCAAGCTCTCTTTCAGCTTTCTGATAAGCAACACGGTCGGTTCTTAATTTATCAATCATATTCTTATTTTTAGCAATAGCACGATTAATATATTCTTGTTGGGAATTTATGGAAGCAACAGAACGTTCCAAGCTTCTTTTATGAGCAATTATATTATTTCTGATATCTCTGATTTCTTTAGCCTTTTTTCTGGCTGCAGCCATTTTATTATAATCGTCTTTTAAAATTATTTGCTGATAATGAAGCCTGTCAACAAGCATATTAATATCTTTTGAATTCAATAATATTTCAAAAAATGCTTGCCTTTGAGACTTATAAACCTTTCTTACATGAGTTGTTAAGACATAATTTAAAGAGTTGTATTCAGCAGAAGCTTTATTCAATTTTGATTCTAAATCATATAATTCTCTTTGCGCAGAAGCTATCTTAGATTTTGACGACGTTAAATTATTTGTTGCAGACTCAAGTTTTTGTTGGTTCTTATACAGCTTGTTTGTCTCTAACTGTTCAAGCCATTGAAGTCGATTAATTTTTTCTCTTGTTGCTTTCTTTTGTGCTTCTATATCAGCATTCGCAAACGAAGATAAGCACCCTGCGGTACTCATAAAAATAACTAAAAATATTAAAATATTTAATATTTTTTTGACTTTCACTCAAAATCTCCAAATTAAGCAAGCATCATAAGTAAAGCCATACCAACAGTCCACATTATAAATGATACAGCTATTAACCCTACAATTGCTTTTTTATGTTCTCTAAAAAAATCCATCTCAAAGCCTCCACAAAGAATATTATAGTATAAAAACATTTGTAGGGCAATTAAGTTATAATATAAAATAGAAACTTAGCCAACTAAAGTTTAAATTATTTATTATTTATTAAAGAACAAGCTATTCTATAAATTTTTTCATGAAAATTCTCCGGCTCAGACGTGATGTCAACAGGAACAACCTCTGATTTAATTGCAACAATATCTTTCCACATAGGATAACCCAAATGGACTTCAACAGCAGGCTCATCCGGCAACTTTTGTCCTTCAGCAAGCATTGTTGAAGCTTGTTTATTAAGCCTTACCATTACCGGTACATCAGGTAAAGCTCTTAGTTTTTGAGAAAGTGTTTTTATATTTGCAATATACAAAGACTTATCACTTACTTTTTTATTAAAATATCTTGTTAAATCACTTGAAGTATATAACCTTGCTTCAAAATTAGGCTGAGAAAAATTCCTGCCTTTAGCAAAAATACTTGATTCTACACCGAGTACCTTCATGAATACTCCTTTATTTATCGTTGGGACGAAGTGGCTTTATTAACTTAAATTGGGCATACCTGCCAAACATCAAAAAAATGGTGTCGTAGGCGGGACTTGTCTTGCTCGTTCGCGTTTAACGAGTCTTCGGTTTTTGGCTTCTCAAACTTCGTTTGTTTGCCAAAAGACCTCCGCTCTCAGCTCACTCGCGCTGAACCCGATGAATGCTTCGCATTGGGGTTCTGCGTCCCTTGCGCATACTTATTACACTTAATGTAATGGTGTCGTAGGCGGGACTTGAACCCGCACGGGTTTCCCCACACGCCCCTCAAACGTGCACGTATACCGATTCCGTCACTACGACACAGCTTTCTTTTATTAAATTTTCAAGATTGTATTCAGTCTTCGTGACGGAAGTTCCCTCAAGGGGAACCCTCTCGGAAAACGTGACATTTAGTCACCTTTTCCTGCGGCAGAGTGTCACTACGACACAGCTTTCTTTTATTAAATTTTCAAATTCGACAAATCATAAAAACTGTAGGTTGGATTTACTAACCCAACAAAAACTTTATAACATAAAAATTCAAATGTTACAAATGGTTAACTATTTATTGACTCACTTTTTCTTCTGTCAGAAAATTAAATAGTTGAAGTTAATGTGTGTAATAGGTTCGTTTACCTCTACACATAAAACATGAAAAAGGTGATTTATGAAAGTTTCAGCTATACAAGCAATATCTAATGAAAATTGCACTCCAAGAAGAAATATGTTTATTCGTTTTAGCAACAGTTTTATGTCAGCTCCTACAGTAGAAGATCCTGTAGAAAAAGCTATGGCTTCTAATCCTACGGAACCTGAAATTAAACCTGCTAAATTAGGCATTGAAAACCTACAAGAATTCACTATCTTCCCTAAAGAAGTTATTGATGGTAAAACTGTTATTACTGCATAGATGATTGGAGGACTAACCCCCTCCCCAACCCTCCCCTTGGAGAGGGAGAAAGGTTTAGAGAGAACCATGATTTTAAAAATATTTAGAATGGAGCATAACAAATTCGTTCCTGAGTACAAAACAGAAGGTGCTGCCGGCATGGACTTGTGCGCAGCAATATCTGAGCCAATTACATTACAACCTCTCGAAAGAAAACTTATTCCTACAGGGCTTAAAATCGAGCTTGAACACGGTTACGAAGCGCAAATCCGTCCACGTTCAGGACTTTCTATCAAACACGGAATCAGCCTAATCAACTGCGTAGGAACAGTAGATGAAGATTATCGTGGCGAAGTTTGCGTTCCTTTAGTTAACGTTTCTAATGAAGCTTACACCATCCAGCCTGACGAAAGAATCGCTCAAATGGTTATTGCAAAATACGAACAAGCTAAAATCGAAGTTGTAACAGAGCTTTCAGACACTGCTCGCGGAGAAGGCGGTTTCGGATCAACCGGTAACGTATAAAATTAGATATTGACACCTCACCCCAACCCTCTCCTCAAGGAGAGGGAGAGCATATTTTACTTGACGATTCCCGAAAAAAAGTATAGAATAAACCCATGACCACGATTTGTGAGCCATGGGTTTATTTAATTTAGGAGAACAAGGCAATGTATCAAGATGAAATGCTTATTTGTGAAGACTGTGGCAAAGAGTTTGCTTTCACAGCCGGTGAACAAGAATTTTACGCAGAAAAAGGTTTAACAAATAAGCCTAAAAGATGCCCTGAATGCAGAAAGGCAAAAAAACAACAACACAGAGGTAAGAAAAGAATGTATGACGCGGTTTGCGCTAAATGTGGTGTTCAAACACAAGTTCCGTTCAACCCAACTCAAGGTCGTGATGTTTTATGCAAAGCTTGCTTTGATGCACAAAAAGCAGAGTCAGCAGAATAGTATTATTAGCAAAAAGGGCGGAGCCTCTCAGGCTCCGCCCTTTTTGTGTTATATGTACATATCTTTAAGCTTTGCAATCCTTTCATTTGATTTTATAACTTTTTCCCTTAGACCTGCATCTGATTCAACAATTTTGCAAAGCTTCTCTATCATCTCAAGAGTTAGCTCGTCAGATTCTCTAAAAATAAACATATCTAACCCTGCTTTAATACCCTTGATTACAGCTTCAAGAGAACCATAATCCTGAACACCTTTCATAAACATATCATCTGAAATAACCACGCCGTCATAACCAAGTTCTTGTCTCAAATAAGATAATGCATTTTTGCTTAAAGATGCAGGTACAACTTCTTTATCAAAACAAGTACAGTGTAAATGCGCCGCCATTACCATTTCTATATCAATTTCAACAGCTTTCTTAAAAGGTTTAATATGAACCCTTTCCATTTCATCCAAAGGCAAATCTATGCACGGAAGAGTCAAATGGCTATCTTTATCCGCATCACCATGACCGGGATAATGTTTAACGCAAGGAATAACTCGATTTTTACGAGAAGCATTAACAAAAATTTCCATACCTTTTATAACATCATCCGGATTATCTGCAAAGGAACGCTCACCGATAATCGGATTATTAGGGTTTGTATTAACATCAATACAAGGTGCAAAATTTAAGTTTATACCGTATTCAATAAGCTCTTTTGAAATTTCTTCCGATTGTCTCTGTAAACACTGAACACCTTTTTCATATGCATATTTTGCAGAAAGCCTTTTGGGACGGATGTTTTCAGTTCTCTCTACCCTACCGCCTTCTTGATCTATTGATAAAAATGGCGAAATGAGTGCTTTTGATTTTATTTCTGTAATTAGATTTTTAAACTGCTCTTTTGATTCTATATCTCGAGTAAAGAATATCACCCCGCCTACGCCCTTTTTTAGCGCAGAATCTAAGTTCCCGGTTCCTAAAATAAACATTTGCCAAACTAATTTTTCCATAAAATAATCATACATTTAATTGATGAGAAAAATCAACTTTTTAATATAATAGAATAAGTATATTGTGTTTCGGAGTAAATTTAAGATGAAAAAGTTTTTTATATTTTTAGTTGCAGGATTTTTCTTATTATCAGCGATTTGTCTGGACGTATCAGCTGCTAAAAAATCTTCTAAATTATCAAAAGAAGCTGTACAAGAAATGTCAGATAATATTGATAATTTAACAAAAAAAATCTACGCAAGAGCACTTCTCTCACCACAAGATAATGAGACTCTTATCGGAATAAAAATTCAACTTGACAATCAAATGCTTGTAGCTACTGCAACAGAGCTTGCTCCATTATATTATAAGGCAGGTAATGTTTATAAGCTGAGAAATATGAAAACAGAAGCTATCGATTGTTATAAGACAATCTTAGAGAATTTTTCGGATACAGCATTAGCTCCAAAAGCTCGTGCGGCATTAGCAGAGCTTGGCATTGAAGTTACAGCACCGACATTAACGGAAGAAGCAGAAGAAGACGAAGCTATTTAAGCTACACCATTGTTAAGCAAATCGTGGATATGGATTACACCAACCGGTTTTGTTCCGTCAAGAACAAACATATTCGTAATCTTTTTATCGTGCATTATTCTTAGTGCTTCAGCTGAAATCATATCTTTTGTAACAGTTTTTGGTGATTTTGTCATAAGATTAACAGCTTTTTCCTCAAGAATTGAAGCAGAAAGACAACGTCTCAGGTCACCATCTGTTAACATGCCGGTAAAATCACCACTTTGGTTAATAAAACCAACACAACCCAAACATTTTGAAGTCATTTCTAATAAAACAGCTTGCATACTAGAGTTTTCATCTAAAATCGGCATTGTCTGTCCTGTATGCATCAAATCACCGACACGTTTGAGTATAGAACCTAATTTTCCACCCGGATGACGAACATTAAAATCCTCTTTTGAGAAACCCTTTCTTTCAATTAAACCAATTGTCAAAATATCACCTAAAACAAGCGTCGCAGTTGTAGAGCTTGTTGGCGCAAGACCTAAAGGACAAGCCTCGCCTTGTTTTGGTAGTTCTAAAACAACAGTTCCTGCTTTTCCTAAAGAACTTTCAGCATTCTTTGTGATTGAAATTATTTTAATATTAAATCTTTTACAATAATTGATAATATCAACCAACTCTCTTGACTCACCACTATTTGAAATTGCAATCACAACATCATTTTCGGTAATCATACCTAAATCACCATGACTAGCTTCTGCCGGGTGAACAAAAAATGAAGGAGTTCCTGTAGAAGCAAGAGATGCGGCAATTTTATTCCCGATATGACCGGATTTACCCATACCTGTAATAATTATTCTGCCTGTAGCATTCTGCATTAAATCCAAAGCTGCTGTTAAATTCTCTAATGCAACAGAATCTTTTAAATTATTAATTGCATCAATTTCTGCACTAATTGTTCTTAAAGCGGATTCTCTATCTGCTAAACTTTTTTGATTTATTGTGATAGTCATTCAAAACTCCTTATATCATAGAAAACATTGTACTATTAAAAAAAAGGTTTGTAAATCTTTACCGGATATGCTTTACAAGATTTTAATATTTATATTTTATTAATATTTGTTAACATTAGATAGATTTTTAGCAAATTTCCATTAAAAAAATACTTTATATAACTATAAGTGTGTTAGATAACTGTGTAGTGGTTTAATGAAGTTACAAAATAGTTTACCCCTAAAACTAAATATACCTGCAATTCCGTTTAGATCGAATATTGGTATTGTAAAACCGGTAATAACTCCGGCTAAAGACGGGTTTGCCACCAATCCTCTATATGATAATTTAGGTTCAAAGCTTGAGATTGAAGCCAATGCAAAATCTAACCCTAAAATTGTAGAAATGTTAAATCAATATAACTTGCCGGTTAAAGCAAATATTGAAGAACTGGAAAAATTAAAAGAAGGGCACTTAAAAGAAACTCGTATTATAACTGCCAAAATATATTCTTCGCTTCCGGAAGATTTAAAAAAACAAGTAGATTTAACAAGCTTACAAGAAGCTGCAATGTTGCATGATTATGGTAAAGTCTTGATACCTAATTCTATAACAAATAAAAAAGGACGTTTGGATAATAACGAACGTGAAATAATGGAACTTCATTCTGAATTAGGCTACGAATTACTTAAAAATAAAAACATTAATGAAAAGACTCTGAATCTCATAAAATATCATCATCAAAATATGAATAAAAACGGCTATCCAAAAATGGACAACAATTTTGAATATGATTTAGGAGCACAAATCCTCAGTATTGCAGATAAATATACTGCACTAAGAGAAAAAAGAAGTTATAAAAACCCTCTAAGCAAGTATGAGACTTTAGAAATTCTTGCAAAAGAAGTCAACAGCGGAAATGTTTCTCAAGAAGTCTATAATGCCTTAATTAAAGCTATTTAACAGCTTCAAACAAAGCATTAACCACATCCGGATCCCATTTAATACCGGCTTCTGACTTCATCACTTCTAATGCTTCATAAGCAAGCATTGCATCACGATAAGAACGATCTGATGTCATAGCTGTATAAGCATCCGCAACTGCAATGATTCTTGAACCAAATGGGATTGACTGACCTTTCAAGCCTTCAGGCTCGCCACATCCGTCCCAACGCTCTTTATGGTAATGAATATAAGGTATTACTTCTGATAAGAAGTTAATATTCATAAGCAAGTTCACACCGACATTCGGGTGATTTTGTAATTTTTCCCACTCTTCTTTGGATAGCTTACCTTTGTTGGTAAACAATGATTCAGGAAGGGTGATTTTACCGATATTTTGCAATAGACCTGCGTAATAAACTAAATCTGTAGTTTTTTCATTCAAGCCGATTTGACGACAAAGTTTTCTTGAAAGTTCCGCTGTTTTTTGTGAATGAGCAACTTTGTACTGACCTTTTTCATCAACTGCTCTGGCAAGACGTTCAACAAAAGATTGTTGATGAGAACCTAAATCACCGATAAGAGCAGTCAATTCAGCTCTCATGTGTTGCAATTCTCCAACAACAACAGACTCATCTGCAATAAGTTCTTCTGCCTGCTCAACAATTTTCTGCAAGTGCATTGAAGTCCCAAACAATCTTGCAATTGTTTCCAACAAATTCATACAAGCACGTTTAATAGTTTTTTCTTTGTAATTTTCAATTACAATAACCCCGACTACGTGCGCATTATTATGCATCGGAACCACAGCGAGAGATTTTACATCAAATTCTCTCAATTCGTATTTTGGAATAAAGTTATCAATTTGCGATACATCTTTGATTTGTACTTTTTCTAATGTTTTAAAAGCTTTTACGACAAGAGACTTATCATCTTTTGAAGAATAGCCTATTTTTTTTGCATAAATATCTTCATCAAAATCAATTGATGAGCCGACAAGACCCAAAAATTTATCGTCAAAATTTAAGCCACGAGTAAATTCTTCGGTTAAATAAATGTGACAAGCATCCGCATCAAGAATTTGTGTAAGAGTCTTCGCAATAGAATTGTAGACAACATACTCGTCTTTTGAGTCAAACCCTAAAACGCATAGAGTATTGTCTAAAGAATATATTGAAACCAATTCTTTCAATTGAGATTTAAGCTTAGCGGTTTTATCCTTTGCGCTTTTTCCGATTTTGCCTGCGAGTTCTTCTGAAATCAAAAATTCTGAAACAAAATCGCCCATATTTAGAGCAAAGATTTCTTCAAGAGGATCATTTTCCATAATATCCAGTGTTCTTGAGAATAATGATGCTCCCATATCTTCTTTATCAACCATGCTGTTACCTTCCTGTGTAAATGTATCTTATGACATGTATAACGGCACATTTTTCAAAAACTTTAATAATTTTTAC
>CAYSIO010000011.1:0-14763 GCA_964431115.1 uncultured Vampirovibrio sp. | reverse complement strand
GTGCCTTTACAGAATTATCTAAAGAATTATACCAATCTAAATAAGGACATTTGCCAGATTCAGTTTTATAATAAACAATTTTCTTCATATACACATTGTATGCTGTAACATACAAAAAGTCAATTGCTATAATTATTTTATGCAAAAAATGTAGATTTTTGTATTTTTTGCACTTTTCCAAATTTCAAGCTATTACTGTGTTTGAGGATATGCATTTTTTCGGGGGTAAATATTAAAATTCGTTTTAAACAAAAAATGCATAATGTCGAGCCACATCAAACTTAGACTACGCAGCGTTTTTCAGAATCAAGGGTGTTATCTTGTACGTTAAGGTCCACCATTACTAACAAAGACCGATTCTAAAATCGGCCTTTTTGTTTGTGAGAAATATGTTTCAGCTATAAAAACACTAAACTAATTATATTTTAAAAGAGTTATAAGTTACTTGTTTTTGTTACATTATCTAGGATGGGAACACTTCTAAAATTTTCAACGCCATTATATTTTTTCATAAAATATTAACCGATTGTAATATCCATTAGCTCTTTTAAAGTAATATTTAATGCTTGAGCTAATTCGTATAAAAAATATATTGAAGGGCTTTTTGTACCACATTCAATAGCAGTTATATAAGAGCGCTCAGCGTCAAGTTTTTCAGCGATATCTTCTTGTGTTAAATTTAGCTTTTGTCTATAAAATTTTACATTTCCTCCTAGTCGTTTGAGGATTTTTTTATTTTTTGTGATGTTCTTTCTCATAATATTCATTATGATTTGTTTACCACTTTTACACTATATTCAATTAGAAACTTAATATAAAGGTTCTATTCAGATATTTACAAACTTTTTTAAACATGTAACATGTTTCTATTGGAATACATTATAGAAGTTGTATAGAGCAAAAGGATAGAATATTACATGCAGAAGTTTTGTGCTAAAGGTTTTGAAATCCCGAGTAAGTATTTAAAGTTCATTAAGTATTGCTTAATTGGTGTTAGCGGAGCTACTTTAGATTTTTTACTATATACTTTTCTAATTAAATACTTCACGATTCATTATCTTATTGCAAATGCGATTTCTGTTACTGTGGGAATAACAAATAACTTCTTTTTGAATGCTTTCTTTAACTTCAAAATAACCGACAGATTGTTTGTAAGATTTTTATCTTTTTATTCTGTAGGTATTTTAGGTCTGGTTATCAGCGAAGTTTTACTGTTTGTGTTTATAGAAAATATCGGATTAAACAGTATTATTTCCAAGTTAGTAACAATTTTTATAATTACGCTTATTCAGTTTTTTTTAAACAAGACTTTTACGTTCAAAAATAGGGAGAATATCGATGGATAAACTTGTTTTGGTTATGCCTGTATATAATGAAGAGGGCGCTATTGAAGATGTTATTAAACAGTGGGTTGAAGAGCTAAATAAATATAGTATTGACTATGTTATTAAGGCATATAATGACGGCTCAAAAGATAAAACATCTGAAATTTTACACACGTTACATAACAAGTACCCTCAGGTTATATGTGTGGATAAAACCAATTCCGGTCACGGTTCTACGATTCTTCAAGGTTATCGGGAATCTTCTCAAGAAGATGTTTGGATATTTCAGATTGATTCAGATAATGAAATGGGCGTTGAAGGGTTCAAACTTTTATGGGAAAAACGCAATGAATACGATTATCTTGTAGGGATAAGAGATAACAGAATACAGCCTTTATCCAGAAAAATTATAAGTATGGTCTCCAGATCTACAATTAAATTGTTTTATGGATTGAACGGGCCATATGACGTGAACAGCCCATATCGTTTAATGCGAAGCTCCGCGTTCAGAGAGTTATTCAAGCTTATTCCGGCTGATACTTTCGCACCAAATGTTATTATTTCCGGTTTTGTTGCGAATAAAAAACTAAGATTTTTTGAAACACCTGTGAACTGCAGTTTAAGAACAACCGGTGAAGTTTCCATTAAAAAATGGAAGCTTTTAAAAGCAGCAGTAAAATCTTTTTTACAAACAATAGCTTTTGCAGGAAAAGTTAGGAATCTATAAAATGAAACGTTATATATGGTATTATATTGGTCTTTTTTTCGTTTTTTTGTATGTGTTGCCATATATAATTACCGGTGAGAATTCTTTTTTCCGAATTCATGATTATTTGGAACAAGATTTTGTATATACATATTTGAATGCAAAATACTTATTTAAGCCTACAGAATTATGTATAAACGAATTATTTGACGGAACATATAGAGCTTCTATTCAAGGTCATTCTTTTATACAAATTTTATTGTATAAAATTTTTTCCGGAGAAAAGTTTTTAATTGCAAACCTGTTTTTAATGTCTTTCTTAGGATATACCGGAATGTTTGTTTTATTAAAACACATTACTAAGCAGGGTAGTAATTTAACGAACAATTTTATTACATTAGGAGTAAGTCTACTTTTTTCCATGACACCTTTGTTGTTGCATGGTGCAACGGTGATGTGTGTGCCTCTTTTCATATATATTATAATTAAAACTTTTGATACGACAGAACTAAAAACCCTTATCGAGCTGTGTTTAATTTCTTTTTTTCTTGGACTTAGCACCTCTCTTTTATACGGAGATTTTATTTTTCTATTTATAATTGGGGCCATAGCGTTTATTTCTCTAGTCAAGAAAAATTTTTCCCGAATGTTTAATTATATATATCTGGGTTTTAGTTTGATGCTAGGATATTTTGTAACCTATTTTTATACGTTTTATTCGTTAAAAGAAATTTCACATAGATTGGAATGGGTTTTGGAGACTCAAAAATTTTCGGAAGTTTTGATTCAATATCTCTTATATGGAAACGGAGAAGTACCCTCTTTTCACCTGATAGCTTTTATTTTATTTTGTATAGCTTCTTTTTTGGCTTTTAAATTACACAAATTCACCCGAGAATATCGTTATTCATTAATTGCAATAAGTTCAATTCTTCTAATAATACTTTTTTCTACCCTTTATTGTTCTTCAGAGATAATAATTAATATAAGAGAACATCTTGGCGGGACTTTAAAAACCATTCAGTTGGATAGAATTTCTTATCTTCTATCACCGTTATGGTATATAATTTTTGGTCTTATGTTAATTTATATAAATAAATTCAATATATCTTCTAAGGCTATTCATAAAAAAGCTTTTATCTTGATTGTTACATTATTATTTTTACTTCAGTTCATCTTTGTACTAAATCATTCAGATAAAATTTACAAGCGTAATATTACCCGCAAAAATGTTGTTACATATTCGGATTTTTTCCAACAAGAATTAATGTCCTCAATAAGAGATTATATCGGGATACCTCAGTCAGAATATCGAGTTGTTTCATTAGGAATTAATCCCGGAGTTGCTTTGTTTAATGGGTTTTATTGTTTAGACGGCTATTCTACAAATTATAGTCTTGAATATAAGCATAATTTTGGCAAGATTATAGATAATGAGTTGGCAAAAAACGAGGATTATAATAGCTATTATAAAGGTTGGGGCTCCAGAGTATATATTATAAGTAATGAAATAGGTTCCTTTAGACCACCGGATAAGATTAATAACAAGATTGAGATTGATGATTTACAAATAGACTATAAACAACTTAAAACAATGCGTTGTAATTATATTTTTTCCGGATTTAAATTGAATAACGCAGAAAAATATATTAGATTAGAACAAGTATTTACTGGTAAGAATACTGAAATTTATTTGTATTCATTAATATAAAAGGGCTAAATCTTGTAATTAATCACGTGTTTTGCGAATAAATCATTAAAAAACTCTTTGTTTTCAATTATTTTATCTTTTTTGAGAATCATTCTCAAACCTGTACTAAAAGGATGATTTAGGTATTCTTTTTCTGTTTCTGAAACTTTCTGTATATAGTCTCCGACGAGAGCGCTGGTATCTATACAGAGTCTTCTTTGCGTCTCATCATCTGTATAAAAGCAGATTTTTTCTTGTAAATTTTCAGCTTCTTTTTTGTAATAATCAAATCCGATTTTTGAATTATTAATTATAGATTGTAATGCGTCATCTCTTTGTTGAAACTCTGTTATTTGGGGCTCAAACTTGTATTTTGAGTGAAAATATATTGCACCGGGCTTTGAATGGATTTCAAACTCAGAAATATCATTTTCCAAAATCCCTATGATACTTGAAAGTCTTAGGATTTCTCCGAATCTGTTATTTTTTTGGCGATATTCTTTTTCAACTTCCAAGCTTGCTCCGAGCCCTTTTTTTCTGTTTTTGTCGAGAGAAAGAATTTCGTAACCAAGTTTTTTATTAAGGCGGCTTCTTAGTTCCGTTGTTATCCACTGTGGGCTAAATCTATCAGTAGAGTGCGTTGTGACAAGCTCCCCGAAGTTTCTGTTGTAAACTCTAATTGAAGGAAGCTTAAGTTTAGGCTTGTTTATTATCGGTTCAAATCTGTTTGTAATCTTTATCATAATTTCTATAACGTAACTAAAAAAATTTTTGCTATATTTTCTCAAGAATATTTAATAAACTAATATCTATTTCTAAATCATTTGAATTTAACTTGCCAATATGGATATTTCCTTTGTTTGAGCCGTGATAGTCACTTCCTCCGCTTATTAGCAAGTTGTTTTCTTCTGCGCATTTAGCCAAAAACTCCGATTCATCAATATTGTAGCGAGAATAATAGCATTCTAAACCTTTTATGCCGAATTCTTTCATTTGTTCTAATTGTTGCAGAAACTCTGCTTCAGAAATGTGTTCTTCGCCTTCTCCACCCAATGGATGTGCCCAAACCGGAATGCCTCCAGCTGATATTATTGCCTGAATAGCTTCTTCTCCGGTAAATCGTGTATCCCCTGCTTTGCATCCGTCAAGATACTTTTTCATCGCGCTTAAATTATCTTTTGCAAGCCCTCTGTTGACCAGAACATTAGCGATATGTGTCTTTACAACGCTTTTGCGGGAATATAGCCAGTCTAATTCTTCTTGAGTAAGAACTATATTCCAAGTGTCTTTCAAATATTGAATTCTTGTTTCGAGCTTCTTTCGTCTCAGCTCTTTTCCTTTTTTAATTAAATCTAATAAAATCGGATTTTTGTAATCACAGTTATATCCCAATATATGGCATTTGATTGAACCTGCTTTGCAAGTTAATTCGACACTCGGAATGAATTTGATGCCTTTCGGAACAAGCTTTGACATTTCTTCACAACCTTCAACATTATCGTGGTCCGTAAGAGCAAAGACTTTTACTCCAGATTCGGTTATGTTTTTTAAAAGTTCTTCTATATTATTACTACCGTCAGAGCAGTTGCTATGTAAGTGTAAATCGGCTTTCATACTTAGATTTTACTCCAAGTGTAAATTTTTGTAAAACTTATCTAAAAAAACCTAAAGTTTTTCAAAAAAATGCCGTCATGTGACATGTAATAGGTAAACACGAAAGGTATGTCAATAGTTTAAGGATAGAGCTACATCATTTGGATGATTTTGAGACAAATTCCTACATTAAATGGATGATTTTTTTCTAATATTTATTGAGGTTTTGTTACAAATTGTTACAATGATTGTGGATATCCCAAGGAAATTTTCATATGAAAAAGTTATTACTCACAACAATTTTAACAACTGCGCTTACGTGCGTTCCTGTAGATTCATCAATGGTCTTGTTAGATTACATTGGTGAAACTCTTGTTACGACTAATAATATTGAGCGTACTTTAATTGTGAATAGCGATGACGGAAGGGCTTATAACATTGCGGTTAGACCTCTTGAAGAGTCTATTAAGAATGTTGACGGCACTTATAACATCCCGCTTGAGTATTTATTTATTAATAACACTAGGGAAGATGTGTTTCTTAAGTACAACGAATATTCAAACATATTCTATGCAACTTCAATGGACGGAGCTCCTAAGAATATGACAGCAAAAATTAAAAATTGCGGAATTGTTCCATCCGGAACGTATAGCCTTCTTTTAGAGGTTCAAGCGATTGATGTTGAAAGCGGAGAAGTTGCTTCAACAACAAGTTTTAACTTACAATTTATAGTTCCAATTATGCACGAGTTGAACTTGTATTCTGAAGATACAAAGATTATTGTATCTTCTGCAAATGCATTTAAACCGTCTCATAAAACTCCGAGTGAGACATCTCCGATGATCTATATTCGTTCTAATACAGATTGGATATTGTCAATGGACACAACTGATTTTGGTGAAACTGTCGGAAATTACTACATAAGAACCACATCAGCTTCGCCGAACGTTACATCAAGATTGCAAGAAAGAGCTTTAATTGTTCCGAATAGAGAAATCATTTTAGCTCGTGGAAAAGCTCCTGCCGATAACGAATTTGTTGCGGTTGAATTATCTGTAGAAAACCCTGCAAACGGTGCTTTGAAGGCGGGTGAATATTTAAACAGAATTAGATATGTATTGAGAGAAGGACAATAATAATGAAGAAAAAGGCTCTAGGATTATTAATAGCAATAATGATGGCGATACCGGCGTATGCAACTATTTCGGTTTCTCCTACAAGAATTGAGCTTAATGCGAATAAAGTTCGTAATAATTACGCTACAACAGCTATTGAGATTCAAGGTGCTCAGGATAAAGCGGTTCGCTATAGAGCTTATACGGATTATTTTGAAGTAGATGAAAATGCTAAGATGAAAAATCCTGACGGCAAGAATAACCCTCATAATATCGCACAAAAAATAAGATTTGTTCCTTCAGAATTCACTGTTCCTGCAGGAAGATCTCAAAAAGTTCGTGTGAACGTGGCGAATATTAAATCTCTTCCTGATGGTGAATCAAGAGCGGTTATATATTTTGAAGATGTTGAACCAAAAGAAATGAACGTTCCAAACGAAATGGGAATTAGTGCAAAACTTGTAATAAAAACAAGAGTAGCAGTTCCTGTCTACGTTGATAAAGGTAACTTCGTAAAAAAAGCAGATGTAGACCTTTTTGAAATAGTAAGACAAAAAGATGGTCTATACACAAAAATGAACGTTGTATCTACAGGTAACAGCAGAGTTCGTTATACTGGTAAAATTCAAGTTATTGAAGGTAAAAAACTTCTTGATGAGTACCCTATAGAAGGCTCTGTTGTAGGTGATAACAATCATTTGACAACGTTGCATAAGATAAAAACAGATAAAGTAACCAAAGCAGGTGAATACACTTTGAGACTAATTTTATCTTATACAGACGAAAAGGATGTTAAAAAGATTATAAAGAAAGACACTATATTAAAAATTACGGGTGATGTTTAAGTAAGAAAGGAAGGTACCCCACATGAAAAATTCAAAAATCACAAAAATTTTACCTCTTGCATTGGCATTGTCATTGTCAATTGGTGTTGCAAGCGCTGACCCGCTTCAATCAGGTACGGCAACTGCTACAGCAGGTGATCCATCAGATACTGCGAACATTGAGTATCAATTAACACTATCTGATTATGTAAGAATCCATGAAAACAGTGTTGCTACTACAGTAAATGCTACTTATGGTACAGGATATGAAAGCTTGACATTAAATGGTAACTTTACTGCTAATTTTGAAGTTATTACAAATAAAGCAAGAAATGTTGTATTACAATCCCCTTGCTATGGTGATGATTCTGTATCAGCTTTATATGGTCTAGATGCAGATCATAATTTCAATGTAGTATTTGTTAATAATGATACAACTTTTGATTCAGGTGCTGTTACAGATATTACCAAGGGTAGTAGTGCACCGGATTTCAATCCTAACGCTTTTGCAGTAAGTTTCAAACCTCTGGAAGTAAGTACTGTTCATAGTAATAGTGACGGACAAGCTAAAACTGAAACTATTACAAGTACTACAAATGCCGGCAAAATCGTATTTGCTATTCCTAACGGTGTGTCAACACTTAGTTTCCAATCAGTGGATGTAATACCTACTACATTCAATACTCGTGACACAGCAGGAATTTACAAAGCTAAGTTAATTTTGACAGACGAAGCAAGCCTATAATAAAAGGATAAAACATTGAAAAAGCTTGATTTACTAAAAAGTTCAATAATGGTAATGGCTGTACTCTTGGGTACAGTGGATAAAGCTTTTTGTGAAGCTACAGCTGTACAACAGTCTCAGACTGTTGTACAGGGTACTGTAGCTATAGAAAAAACAGTTACTCCAAATCCAGGTAGCATCAACCCGAGTTTAGAAGGTGAAGCGACAGTTTTAACCTCGTCTTTCAGATTACAAACAAATAATGAAGAAACATTCTTTGTAGTGTATTCAACAATTCAAACAGATACCGGCAATGTGTCAGCTTTTGACGGTTCAGGCAATCTTTTATTCGGAAACACAACAATTTTGCCTACGGTAACTGATGTTAATAATGCAAAAGCAGGAATTGCAGGGAATGCGAACGTTATAGCTTATCCGTTTCTTTTAAGCGGAGAAAATGTTGTGACAACAACTGCTGAATCTGAGACTTACAAAGAATGTTATAAAGTAACATTATCAGACCCATTAGTTGATGGGATTTTGAACCAAAAAGTAGGCGGAACGCCTGCTCCTAATACATTCTCAACAAGAGATGAAGCAGGTACATATAAAGCAACAGTCTATGTATCTGCAGTAACAGAATTATAAACACGGCGTAAGGTTACGCAAGGAATAAATGAAAACAAAGTGCAAGGCAGCACAACAAGAATGAAAGTTAAATAGAGAGAAGAAAAATGTCACTCTGAATGAAGTGAAGAAGTATAAGATATAGAGATTCTTCGCCCAAAGGGCTCAGAATGACGAGACAGGCAAGTAAATCTACTAGGAGGGTTGGTCCCTCACCCAAAATTTCCAAGCGACGGATGGCTTGAAGTGGAACTCAGTAAAAGTGACCAAGTGATCAAGTGACCAAGTGATCAAGAAGTTGCGAAGAGAGTTAAATGTTAAATAGAATCAAATACATTTTAATAGCGGCAATAATAAGCGCAAGTTTAGCAAAACCTGCGTTAGCTGCTCACGATTCTACAATTTCATATATCGCTATTAATGACAAGGTATATGAAGATGTAGAATTGTTGGTATCTGATTCTGCGCAAATTTTAGTTCCGTTCAAGCAGTTAGCTAATATTTTTGAAATCAAATACAGCGCTAACCGTGTTGATAAATTAATAACTTTCACAACTTACGATGGTCTAAACGGTGAATTGAATACAAAGGGTGTGTTTATCGACGGTCAAAAAATACCTTCAAGTACTCCTATTTTTATACAACAAGGTATTATGGATAATGTTATGAATGAGCCTTATATTAAGACGGAAGTCGCAGATAGAATATTTGGGGTGAAAATTACTCCGGATTATTCATCTTTGACAATCAGCGCTCAAGTAGACAGAAAAATAGGAATATTGACTTCTTCAGACAAAGCTCTTTATGATGAAAAAGCTCCTAAAGCTCTTCAAGATGTTGCATTACCTAAAAAAGGTAAAGCAATTACTTTAAAGAAAATCGGTTTGCAAAGTAATATAATTAATACAGATTTGACAACAAAATATCGTCATTATTCTTCATCTAATGATACTTATTCAGGTAATACAAGGCTATCTATTACAGGTGATGCTTTTTCAGGTAAATATAGAGTTGAAGCAAATTCTTACCACCATGAAGGTGATGCATTCTTATTTGGTGGTCTATCTGCTACTTATATGAATAACTTCACGACTAAGAAAACCGGTGATAAATATTATTATGAATTAGGTAAGGTAAAAGGGTTCCGTGATAAAGATTATTCTGTAGGTACAAATATCTTCGGTGCCCAGATATGGAACTATGATTATGACAAGACTCCTGCAAGAGAATTAAGCGGTTATGTGAAACCGACAAGTTTAGTAAGGGTAACCATTAACGACAATGAGCCTGTAACATTAAGCACATATGCAGGATACTATACTTTAAGAGATATGAATATTACAGGCGATGTGCGTCAGGTAAAAATCGAAGAAATTAACGAAGACGGAACTATTGAACTGGTAAAAGAAGATCGTTATTCAATATATGGTAAAGATGTACCTTTAGCTCTTGAAGGACAAGCTTCTGCTTATGCCGGTGTTTGGGGCTACCAAAACAGGCTGTTCCGTGAAGGTGCAAATGTCTATCGCGGACAAAACAAAAAGGTGACAGCAGGGGCTGAATATAAATATGGTATTAAAGATAATATTACACTTAAAACAAGAGTGACTGCAGATAATATTTATGAAAAAAATCAGTCAAGTGTTTATTACCATATACCGACTAATGACTCCCTTTTAGTTGCAGGTACGCAAAAGAATGTTAACTATCAAGAAGGCGCATCAGCCTTGAGTGGTGTTGAATATATCCATAAAAAGAATAAAAACTTTAAAATGAGAGGCTTAGGCGGAACTTCCGTTGCTCGTGATATAAGAGAAGATTCGACTAAATTCGGTTGGGTTTTAAGAGGTACTGCTGAGTATTCA
Source organism: uncultured Vampirovibrio sp. (assembly GCA_964431115.1). Lineage (GTDB taxonomy): Bacteria > Cyanobacteriota > Vampirovibrionia > Gastranaerophilales > Gastranaerophilaceae > CAG-196. Next base: position 4,294 of record CAYSIO010000011.1, on the reverse strand, counting down.
AAACCTCTTGATAAATATTCTTGGAAATTTTTTAAACCAAAAAGAGCTTTTATAAAATTAGATGGTTATCACACATCTCCTGATTTTTATATTGCAAGCTCAGATGCGACTTCAAAACCTGATAGAACAGGTGGTAGAGTACAAAGCTCTTTATCATTTAATTCAACTTCCGTAAGCGGCGGATATAATAAATATTATTCAAACACGACTCATCGTTATGAAGGTGGAACAATCGGATTTGATGAATATAATATTAGCGCAAATTCAAAAATCCCTTATGTCGGTACTGCAAGATTTAATATATTCCATAGACGCGGTTCTAATGAGTTGGGCAGAAACAAAAACTATAACTATGATGCAGGATTAATGAGACCTTTATGGAGAGGTGCCGTTATTCAAGCAGGTCACAGACAAAGTGTCTATGATACGGATTATAAAGAAGAAACGGCTATGAATAGAGATTATTACTCAAAATATATGGATACATATATTGATGTAAGTACTCCTATTCCTAAGAATCTTGGTACATTCCGTTTAGGTCATAACTTTGTTAATTACAAAACTTCAGGCTATAAAAACGATTACAATATGTTCCGTTTCGGATACACATTCCCTACTTGGAAACGTGTTACGTTAGGCGTAGGCTGGGGGCTTAGATATTCAGGTCAAGGCGGACATGACTTTAACGTAAATATGGGCTATAGAGCAAAATCCGGTCAAATGATGAATATTGGTTATCAATATTCTAAAAACGGCGGTTATTTCTTAGACAATATGTTTATGCCGACAACTAACAGGCATTCGGTTAACTTTATATTTAATGACGCTTATCAGCTGTTCCATCACGGATTTAAATCTATCGGTAATGAGTTTGATAACAAAGGTATTTTTGAAGCTGTTGTATTTATTGATGCTAATAAGAACGGAAAATACGATAAGAAAATTGATATTCCGGTAAAAGATATTCCGGTTGTAACAAGTTGGTCGAATATACCTGAATATACAAACAGAGCCGGAAGAATTACTTCTGCTTCTTTAGCGAGCGGTATTTACAAAGTGTCTATTGATATGAATTCATTACCGATTACGGTTGCTCCGCTTACAAATGACTATATTTCTAAAACTATTAAAATAGAAGACGGATTGACAACAAAATTAGAACTACCTCTTGTAAGCACAGTTGGTAGTGTTTCAGGTGTTCTGAAAATCTCAGATGATTTTGAACGTGATTTAAGAATAACGGACTTTGTCGTAATTATAACTGATGAAGAAGGTAATGAGGTAAATTATTCAACTGTAGACAGCTCAGGTCAGTTCTATATTTCAGGTCTGGCTCCTGGCAGATATACTCTTAAACTCGACGAAAGATACGTTGATGCTTATGGTTTAGAAAAGATACAAAACTTGAGCGAAAGAAATATTTATATTCCGTTTGATTACGAAAATCCAACGGATGTGGTGAACCAAAACTTAGAGTACAGAACAATGTCTCTATAATATAGATTCTATTTAACAAAATGACACATATGTGTTAGCCGCTCCACAAAAGCGGCTTTTTTTTGTCAAATTTTGCGTAGAGTGAGGACGTAGTCCGAAACTCGAAGTAGCACGGAGCAAAGTGAACGCAAAATTTGCGATAGCAAATTCTAGTGAACGACTGCGTAGTGTGAAGCAATAATTTGAAAGGATTTTGGCAAGGTCGGAGTCGCGTTGCTTTGCGCGAGCCGAGCACAGGCACCAATAATTGTAGCTCGGAGTGTAGCTCGGAGTGTAGCGCCGGTGTGTTTTGTGCCGGAAGAAAATAAACTACCCCTCTTTGTGGTCTTTAATAAATGTTAGCAGAGCATCCATTTTTTGTTTAAGAATTTCGTTTTCTTCTTTTAGACGTTCGTTTTTAACTCTAATATCATAATTTTCTTTTTCAAGAGTTATATTTGGAACTTCATCAGGATTAAGCGAGAAGCGTTTTCCTGCTTCTTCTTTCATAAAGATAATACTTTTGACGTCTACTTCTCTGACATAGCCCAATTGTACCATTAATTCTGCGATGAACACGTGTTTGCCGGCTTCATTCATTTCTTGCTGTTTATTAAGAACTTCGTCGAGCTGTTCAATCGTCATTTTTCCTGCGCGGATAAAATATTCACCGGTTCTGTATTTTCCCGCGATAAATCCGGCAATTGCTGCAATAAGATTTGGTACGTCCTTTGAGAAGAAACCGGATGTTTTACAGAAAGTAAAAGCTTTTGAGACTTCTTCCATTGTAAAATTGTTTTCAATAGAAATTTCAATAAGGCTCATTCCTTTTGAACAACAATTAAGGAATGAATATATGCTCTCATCAAATTTAGATTCTTTTGTTAAAAGTTCATTCTGTCCAAGCTCTGAAAGCTCAGGTTTATAGATATGAAAAAGTTCGTCCTCTTTTACATCCAAAAACTCGTTACTTAAATAAGTGTTTAAATCTTTTGAAAGGTTTAAGAAAATAGTTTGTTTAATCCATAGAGGAAAACCAAGCATTTTTTCCATAAAACCGACAAATAAGCTCTTACTCATGAAACAATCCTTCTTTTATATGATAACGTTATGGATATTATATCATAAGATAATATAAGAATACATATGTAAAGGAAGCTTCATATATGGGCATGGACGGATTATCAATGGCAAACACCGGGGCTCTTAAGGAGTCTACTTCTGCTGACTTTACTTCGCGTACTGAGCAGACAATGCAAGCTGATAAGACAAATGACCCTAAACAAATCCAAACTATGAGCACGAATCGCAGAATTAGGGAAAAAGATGAAGATGAAGAAGCTCCGAAACAAAAAGCTTCCGAGCAAGAAGAGGAAGAATTTGAAGACGGATTAGTAGAAGTTCCGGAAGATCCGCTGGGTGAAGAATTTGATGTTGAGGAACTTGAAAATCCAAATAAAGATTTTTATGTCAAATTAAATGCAAAAGATGATATAATAGAATTATATGACAGTGCAACTGATAGATTAATTGAGACAATATCCGGCAATGAGCTTAGAGAATTGGTCAGAAAACTGAATATGGCTTCCGGTATTTTTGTTAACAAGAAGGTGTAGAAATTGGTAAATCCGTATAACAAGTATATAAAACAATATCAAGCAAGTAATATTACGACGGCAACACCAGAAAAACTTATGGTGATGTTGTTTGACGGCGCTGTACAATTTCTGCAAAAGGCAAAAGTTGCGATTGAAGAAAAGAACTTACAAGAAAGAGCTACGAATATTGAGGGTGCCAGAAAAATAATAAGAGAACTAATGCGCACAATTGATTTAGAAAACGGTAATGATGTTTCAAAATCTCTTTTTAGGCTTTATAACAAAATGGCAATGAAATTAATTAAGGCAAATGTATCCAAGAATGTTTCATTAATTGATGAAGTATTAGAAGATTTATCAAATATCAGATGGGGATTCCAAAAAGCTATTGAAATTCAAAGCGGTATAACTTCTGTTGAGGCGGTCATGCAGGAGCGCGCACAACGAGAAAACGGAGTAGATAATGCAGAGTGAACAACAGTATGAACAATTGATGTTACAATATAATCAGTTGAAAAACGGTGCTGAAGATATTCGCAGAATGATTCAAAATGAAGATTTTGACAGCGCAATTACTATGATTAAAAACCGTGAAGAACTATTTTTAAGTTGTAAATGTATTCGAAAATATCTTGAATTAACACCGGTTCAGGAAAAAGGGCTAAATATTCTTTTAGATGAGCTTCGAGAACTTGAATTAGAAAATATAAGAATTCTTTCTCAAGGCATGGTTGAAGTTCAAGCTGAGCTTAAAAAAACTCAACAAAACGAAAAAATACAACAAGCATATGATTTTGATGAAAGCAAAAAAGGGAGCATTGTTAATATTCAAGAATAGCTAGAATCTAATAAAATCAAGCCTTTCCCCGTACGCACAAAAGTGTGTGGTTTTTTGCTGTTTTTATAAAATCGCTACAACCCAGAGGAAATAACGATTTCCCCCAAAAGAAGTACTTGCATTATTGATTTTTACTTGTATAATAGTTCTTGTAGAAATGAGAAAGGAGTTTTATCATGAACAAAGAAGAATTAGTACAAGAAATTTCAAAAAAAGCTAAAGTTACTCAAAAAGAAGCTAACGAAGTTTTATCTGCATTAGTAGAAACAGTTCAAAAAACAGTTTCTAAAGGTAAAAAAGTTACTTTAGTTGGTTTTGGTACTTTCGAACCACGTAAGAGAGCTGCTAGAAATGGTAGAAACCCTCAAACTGGTAAAGAAAT
>CAYSIO010000010.1:7466-15166 GCA_964431115.1 uncultured Vampirovibrio sp. | reverse complement strand
TTATTTATTAAATGATGTTGAATTAGAATATTTTTCTTTGATTTTGAATCTTACTACAAAAAAGTTTTCGTTAAAAAAAACTGAATAAAATTATAAATAGAAGATTATATTTATAATAAAATCTGCAATAAGCATAAATACGGTCGATAATACTGCCGCTTTTGTTGTGGAAATCCCTACGTCTTTTGCTCCGCCTGTAGTTTCATACCCTTGAGTTGCGCAGACTAAAGCGATTAAACTTCCAAAAATAAAGGCTTTGAACAAGCTTATGTAAATATCTCTGGTACTTAGCCAAAGCCAAACTGAATTTATATATCTGGCAGGGTGAAGTCCAATTGTAAGATTTGCTACAACCAAACCTCCTAAAATTCCCACAACTTCCGCTATTAGTACAACCATTGGAACAGTGATTGCAGCAGATAAAATTCTTGGTGAAAAATAATAACCAACAGGGTCGACCTTTAGGGTTTTTATTGCATCTACTTGGGATGTTACTTTCATATTAGCAATTTCTGCAGAAATAGCTGTACCGGCTCTTGCTCCTATTGCTAAAGCAACGAAACCCGGCGCGATTTCTCTAATCATAACAATTGCGATGGAACCGCCAACATAAGCTTCAGCCCCTGTCATAAGGAACTGTTTTGAGACCTGTATTGCAATAACAGCTGCTGATACAAAGACAATTACCAGTGAAATTATTAGAGAATCATAACTTATAGCTGCGGCTTGTGAAAGTACAGCTGATATTCGTGTTCTCCCTGATAATGTGTAACGAATGCTTAAGTATAAATTCTGTATGCATTTGCCTAAAAAATCAATCATAGCTTCTATTATAAATCTAATCTTTAACTTTTGTAAAGGTTTTACATTAAATGTAGCAATAAATTTAGAGCAGATGTTTTTATTATTATATATAGTGTGAAAGTGGAGGTTTGAACATGGCATTTCAGGTTAATGGTGATAGCGGACGTTATGACGGTAAAATTGCTGATAATTCGGTAAGATACGGTAGGAATGCCGTTGATAATCATTTTGAACATGCCTTCTCTCCTATATCGGATGACCATTTTGAAACAGCGCCGATTTTAGACTTTTCGCAATCAGCTGAAGCTAAAGAAAAAAACATTGAAGCAATAGAAGATTTTATTGAGGAAAATGATAAATATTTAAACTCATTGCCACCGATAGAGTATGAATATCGATACTTGCCAAATATTAAAACCGGTAATATCGATAAGAAAGCATTATTAGCCGCTGCTTTTGAAGAAATGGGTGGAGCGGAAGAAATCAGCGTTAAAGATTTTGAAAAAGCATATCTGAATGAGTTTCAAACTGCAGAACCTTTAGATATCAACAAAGACGGTAAGATTGATGTTGCTGAATACGGTGCAAACATGTTAGCTGCTGATATTTTAAGCAAAGGCACTACTGATCCGATGAAGGCAAATGGTGTAATTAATGCTAAAGGTATGAATGCAATTTTAGAATATACAAAAAAATCTAATGCCGCTGCAGCTGCAAAATTGTATTCAAATATTTATCACACTCATCAGTTAGGAAATGCCTTAAATCAAATTTAGTCTACTGTTGATTTGAAAATATTTTAATTCACGTGATATAATTTAATAAAGAAATTATATTTGGAGGAGTATTATGAGTGATGTTGTTATAAAAGAGGTAAATGGTGTTGATGTTGTACAATACCAACCAAAAGGTGTTTGTGCAAAAATGATGCAATTTAGAATAAAAGATAATATTATACAAGATGTTGAATTCGTTGGTGGTTGCAATGGTAACTTAAGCGGAATTGGTATTTTAGTTAAAGGAATGCATATTAATGACATCATTCCGAAATTAAGCGGTTTGCCTTGCGGAAGCCGTCCGACAAGTTGTCCGGATCAGCTTACAAAAGGGCTCGCTGCTTATTTAGAAGCTAAAGAAGGTGTCAAAGCGTAGATATGAAGTAGGTTGGGGTTTCTACCCCAACAGAAAAAGGATAAAAGTATGAAAAGAGTAACTTTAATAAAAGGGGACGGTATCGGACCTGAAATTTCAGAAGCAGTTGTAAAGATTATAGATGCATCTGGTGCACAAATTGAATGGGATGTGCAAACCGCAGGTACTGATGTTATAGAAAAAGAAGGAGTTCCTTTACCTGAAAGAGTTTTAGATTCTGTTAAACAAAATGGCGTTGCGCTTAAATCGCCAGTTACAACACCAATTGGTAAAGGCTTCCGCTCTGTTAACGTGCAACTAAGAAAAGATTTGGATTTATATGCAAATTTACGACCTTGCTATAATTTACCTGGAGTGAAAACTCGTTATGACAATGTAGACATTGTTGTTGTAAGAGAAAATACAGAAGATTTATACGCGGGCATTGAACGTCAGGTTGATGAAGATACTGCAGAAAGTATTAAAATAATTACCAGAAAAGCATCTTTAAGAATTGCAGAATTTGCGTTTGACTATGCAGTAAAAAATAACCGTAAATTGGTAACCGTTGTTACAAAAGCAAATATTTGTAAGCTTTCTGACGGTCTATTTTTGGAATGTGCAAGAGAAGTTGCAAAAAAATACCCGCAAATTGAGTTCAAAGAGATTTTAGTTGACAATTGTTGTATGCAATTAGTTCAAAATCCTAATCAGTTTGACGTCCTATTATTGCCGAATCTTTATGGTGATATAGTTTCAGACCTTTGTGCGGGTTTAATTGGCGGACTCGGGATAGCTCAAGGTGCTAATATTGGAACTAGTTATGCTGTTTTTGAGCCTGTGCACGGCTCAGCTCCTGATATTGCCGGCATGAATAAAGCTAATCCGACAGCAATGCTTATGTCAGCAATTGAAATGTTAAATTATATCGGAGAAAGAGATGCCGGAACAAAGATTAGAAAAGCTTTGTTTGCAACTCTGGAAGCCGGAATAAAAACCGGTGATTTAGGCGGTAATACTTCTTGTTCTGAGTTTGCTGATGCGATAATTTCAAGATTATAGTTTGAATTGCCGATATAGCTCAGTTGGTAGAGCAATCCATTCGTAATGGATAGGTCAAGAGTTCAAGTCTCTTTATCGGCAATTTATTATTGATAAAAAAAGAATAATTGTGCCTTCGGCACTTCGAACCCTGCTATCGGCAATTACTTTTTCTTTACTAAAAGAGGATGCGGAAAAAGTCGAAAAATGACAATTTTTCGAACTTTCTTGTTTGTCGGCAATAAACGTGCCTACGTGTTTTACTACGTAAAAGCACTTCGCACTCTGCCGACAAGCCGCTTTTCAAATCCGACCTTAGGTGTGTGAGAGTTAGGCTTTTTTATTATACTTCCAAACTTGCAAGTAAAACTACAGGCTAAAATTATTTACCCCTGCGGGATAGCACGTAGCCTAACTCGAAACCGTTCCCCTGAGTTTGCGAGAAAAACGACAGTTTTTCCGCAAACTCAAAAAGAAAAAGTAATCAAAAAGAAAAGAATATTTAGTCGGCAGAGATTGGTCATATTTTCAAGCTTATAATATTAATTCCAACTCTGCCTCAAAGAGACTATTCTGCTATCGGTGAATTTCTTTACTAAAAATAGCCAACCGCTTGCTTACAAAAAAATGTTTTTATGCTATTATTAACCTAACATATCACAATCGATTAGGGTTATTATATTATGAAAAATTTATTTGTATTATTTGCGCTTATGGCGTTTTTGTCACCGGTTTTTGCTTTTGAAATTCCGGCAGGTAAGAAGATTAATGAAACAGCTGTAGCAAACGGAATTGAAACATATACACAAAAAATAAAGTCAAATCCGAATTCAGAAGACGCTTATATCAACAGAGCTTTTCTATTCTTTTTATCTGATAATATTCCTGCTGCAATTGCGGATTATGATACTTTAATTAATTTAAATCCTAATAATGAAGAGTTTTATTTAAATAGAGGCTATTTAAAACATATTTCTCACAAACGAGAAGAAGCTCTTAAAGATTACAATATGGCGTTAAAGATTAAACCAGACTATGCGTTTGCTTATAACAATCGGGGTGTAGCCTTAGCAGAGTTAGGTAGAAATGATGAATCTTTAAACGCATATAATGCTGCGATAAAAATAAATCCTAATTATGCTGATGCGTATTATAACAGAGGAAATTTAAGAACTAATACAAATAAAAACGAAGAAGCTCTGGAAGATTTTAATACTGCGATTAAACTTAACCCGACAGATTCAGCATCTTTTAACAACAGAGGTGTCGTTAAAAGAAAGCTAAATTACAATGTTGGTGCTTTGAGTGACTTTTCAATTGCGATTAAGTTGAACCCGGAAGACATTACAGCTTTAGCTAACAGAGGTCGTTTGAAAAAACGTTATTTTGATAGTGAAGGTGCTGAAGAAGACTTTAAAACTGCAATTGCTGTAGCTGAAGAAAGCCCTATTATAGTTAAGCAAGTTGAGCTTCAAAACAACTTAACAGCTATAAAACAACAAGCGGAAGCTAATAAACCACAATTACGTGATTCAAAAGTTTCATCTGATAATATTCAAAAGATTGCATATAAATCTGTTACAGATAAAGAGGATAATATAAAAGTTGCAGCGGTAAAAGCAGGTGTTGTAAAAGTCGATCCAAAATCAACAAAAACAGCAGAATTGCCAAAACCAACTGCGGCAAAACAAGAGCCAAAGATTACAACAAAGCCTGTTGTTAACCCTCAATTGGCGGAATGCTATTATATTAGAGCATTACAAAAATATATTTTACAAAACAGAGAAAGTGCTTTAAAAGACTTTAATATGGCAATTCAACATAATCCTGAATATGCTGAGGCATATTATTATCGAGCAGCTATAAAAAGAGATTTCCAAGACGAAGGTTTTGTTGATGATTACAAAAAAGCAATCCAACTGAATCCAAGTCTTAAAGCCGTAAATGATGCTGATGTGTTGATGATATTAAAAATATAAAAAGTTTGAATGCTTATTCTTCTTGGAGCATTTTAGTTAAGAGCTCTTGAGGAGTCTTTACATAAACTATTTGAGAGCCAAACTTTTCTTCAAAAATTTTATTTTCAATATCAACTTTGTGTAAAGCGTGGAATAAAGGTATTAGATGATTAGGCTTGTCTTTGTATGGGTTTTCCTCAATAGTAAAAAAATCTTTTATCTTATCAAAGAAAGATAACTTATTTTCACATCTAATCTTCATATGGCCTATTAAGTTAGTTATATCTTTTTCGCCGGTTACAATATTTAAAATATCTTCTCCAAGTATTGAAAAATCAGCTCTGTGAATCTCTGCATTTGCTTTTACCCAAGAGAGCGAATTGCCGGTTTTCTGAGTAATTTTATCCATTACAAGATCTATAGCCTCTTTAAAAGGACTATTGCCGACATATTGATGACTTGGTCTGTGCCTAAGCATTTTATACATAGGTTCCACAAACTCTTCAAATTCAGCAATATTTTTAGGAGTGTTTGGTAATCTATAAACTCCACAAAAGTTGTTTTGAGCGATACTATTTATTTTCATTTTGCCACCGGTGTTTTAAATTGGATTTGGGTATATTTTAGCATAAAAAAGTTTTTAAAGTGAGTAAAGTGCGTTAAGTTCGCTTGTACTCAAAGTATTGTCAAGCTGAGCGTAAGCGAAGCATTGCATCAATTAGGAATAGAAGCGTTTTATCTTGCGATATTTTGGTCGTATAACTCTCTCAGTATGACGGATTTACGTCATAAAACTTAACAAAATTACAATTGTAAAGTAATGTAAACACGTGTTTACAAACGCCTCAAAAGCTGTCATAATCTGCTATATGATATGATATGATATGATGGGATGGGTGAGGAGCAATTTTTGTAACCACAAAGTTTTTAAATTCATGTAGATTAAATTTTGAAACGAAAGGTGGTTAGGTTATGGTATTAGCATTTACGGTTCCAAGCACAAATCCGAATCCAAGTATCGGGGCTTTAAATAGTGATGGTACAAGAGTTGTTACAGTTTTAGATAACCAAAACGGCGCTCATCGTAGTTTAAGAGTTTCGGCTCAAGAGGCGGATGAATATGTAACTTCAAGGCAACTGGCAATGAAAAAAGCTACTAAAAGAGGATGTTGGACAGCCTTTGGCTTGACTGCTGCAGGTGCTGGGTTGGGTTATGCTGCAGCTGCAAAAAATATTAAAGGTCTGGCGGAATCTGTTGGTAAAGCCGGAGGAGCATTAGCGGGTGCTTTTACTGGATGTATGCTAGGTGTTTTGGCTATGCTTATTGATAATTCTGATAAAGCCGGAAGAAAAGTGACAGCAGATTTTATTGCAAAAAATATTGATAAGGAAAATATTTAAAAAGGAGGTAATGTAATGCAAACAGGTCTTATTAAGATTAATAATGATTATTTAAATCCAACTAATATTGTTCACATAGGAAAAAATTCGGATGGTACAACTTGTGTAACTTATAATACATTAGCGAGTGGACCTAATGGTATTGCACCTACGTCTGATAATATTCCGGTTGATTCTGACAAATTGGCAAGGTGTGCGGTTAAAGCGATGAACACAGGTGAAATTGTCGATGTAATGGTATAGTCTGTAAGTCGGCTTTGTTAAGCCGACTTTATTGCACCATACCTGCTATTTAAAAAAGAATATTAAAAAAAAGATTTTACTTCATCAATTAAATCAAAGAACCAACCTTGAGTTTGTTTTTCTACATATTCTTTATTTCGTGCTAAGCCGTCTTTATCATAATAATATTCGGCTCCGTCTCTCGTTATTACTTGAGTATAACCTTTACCTAAATCTTTAATAGAAAGCACCGGTTTTCCATCAAATGTTTGTTTAGTTACTTCGTATATTGTCATATTGCCTATAAGTAAAGATGTTTTTTCTGTATATTTTTCAACCCTAGCTCTACCCGCTGCTCGTTTTTCGATAGAATGATAAGAATGATCACCACCAGATCTACGATAACTGCTGTATGATAAAGTGTCGCCCTTATTGTCAAAAACAATATCTACTTTGTCAACATACCTTCCATAGTAGGTACTGGTCTTATGAGAATATTTTTTTATTCTATTCTGTTTGATATCTCCATCAGGAGAATATTTATAGTTCTGTACAACATCTAAACCAATCGTTTCACTTTTTTTAGAACCATCGGCAAATGTTGTGCACAATGTAAAACCTTCATTTCCATTATCAGTAATTGTAGTAGCATTAAAAATATTAGCCTCTCTTTGGCTATATCCTTCAATCCCATCTGCATCAAAAATATGTGCTAATTTTTTTTGCTGATCAGTTGCTAAATTTGACTTGATTACATCCTCTGGTTTCATACCCGCTTCAAGTGTAAAAGGACCTTTTTCGATTTGTAAATTGTTCATACTATAATTCTCCTCGTTTAAATATTTTGATTACATGTAACACAATATGAATTGTGTTACATTGGAATAATAGCTAAAACCCTCGCCCCTTGAGGGAGAGGGATGAATTTCTTAACGAATAAAATGAGTTTAGAAATTCGGGTGAGGGGTAATATAAAAAATTATATCCACCCTCATCCGTCACTTTGTGCCACCTTCTCCCATCAGGGGAGAAGTGGATTCTCCTTTAATGACAATACTTTTAGATTATTTTTCTTTACCCAGTTTCTTAACATAACTTAATAAAATTATCAAAAAAAGGCAATTTTTCATGATAAAAATACTT
>CAYSIO010000010.1:0-7456 GCA_964431115.1 uncultured Vampirovibrio sp. | reverse complement strand
TGCTTTTCTTACTTTTTCCGCAAACTCTAATATGAATTGTGTTACATGTTACACCCTTTTGATATAGGTGTAAAATCTGGTATAGCCTACTTTTTAGGTGGTTTGCAAGAAGATGCTGCTATGCACAGTTTTATTAAGTTTTGTTAAGATTTGTAACAATATTAATCAGTTTTTGAATAAATAAGGCAATTTTTCAGAATAAATAAACTTTAAAAACATGTAACACAATTCATATTGTGTTACTTACTATGTAACATATTGAGGGTTTTGGTGGCAAAAAATATTTTTAGAGGGTTTATTACTTGTATAAATAGAAAGAAGGTGCAAGTATGCAAGTTAATTTAAATCCAAGTGTTAATTATTCAAGACCAAGTTTTAAAGCAAGTTTTTCTAATGATGTTGATACGAAAGTTGTAATAGATGATCTTAAACACGTGCATAACGGGACAGCTCGTATTTTAGCAGCTCATTATGCACTAAACGATATTGATTCAAATGATATAATAGGATTGGTTCACGATTTAGATAGAAAAGGTTATTATGCTAAAAATTTAACCAATGGTAAAGAAATAAAACTTAGCGATAAATTCGGGGCAGAAATTGCTTCTAGGTTAATAGAAGCTGTCAATGATAGAGAACTTATTGATAAAAAACCAAAACTTGAAATTGATGAATATATTCATAGAGCCTTTGATTTTATAGGAGTACATTCCAAGAAAGAAGATAGTATCCTTAATAAACTTGAACAACAAATAAAAAGCTTAGAAACAAAATTAAATGGATTAAGGGACAAATTTTCAACAGTAAGAAATAAACGTACTTATAATATAGCTAATGCCGTAAAAAAAGAAATTTTCTCATTGGCTAAAAAGTAAAATAATAGCAAAAGTCGGGTTAAACCCGACTTTTTTATTTGAAAATAAAATATAAAAAATATCCCAAAGCTCTTTATTTGCAGTTGTTTTACTCTTTTTTAGCCCTCAATATGTTACATAAGTTAATAGGTCGGCTTTACTAAGCCGACTTTATTTGTTAATTTACCCTTCAAAATTCCCAAAAGTGACTTTCTACGGACTTGCCTCAAGTCCCCTCTCCAAAGGGGAGGGTTAGGGTGGGGGCTGGTCTTTAATAGAATTTAGTGAGTAACAAAAGTTACTTTTGGAGTAGTTTGAGATTGCAAACTTCCGACCGAATTGTCACCCTGAATTTATTTCAGGGTCTTACCAGAATGCAGTGAATACGCCTAATTGGTAAGATGCTGAAACAAGTTCAGCATGACAGTTTTACATTTTGCTTCCAACCAAAACGGACAAAAAAAGTACAATAAACTTTGTTGGGTTTTGGGGTTTATTTCGGACATTTGAATTGTAAAAATAAGGCTATTTCCCTTAACGTGTTTGAATATTAGCGATTATTTAGAGATTGACTGAAAATTACAAAATTGTCCGCTTTTGCCGTTTTCTGTCCTCAAATTTCCAGTACAAAATTTCAACAATTGCCTATAAATTGTCAGAGAGATTGAGAAAAGTGAATGTAGAGTTTGAGAATATTCTCAAACTTTTTACGTTTTGAGGGAAATATTCTAAAACTCCCTGACATAAATTCTCAAAATCTCTGATACAAAATTCCAAACTGTTTGACAATTTTATTATTAACTTATGTGTTGGAAAGATTCTTCCTGGCATATTTTTAAACAGCTTTTAAAAACTAAAAAACGTTAAAAATCCTCAGAGATGTATTTCAAATATTTTTCAAACAATGTTCAAATGCTGTTTAAATCGTGTTTAAGCTAATAAATAATTTTAATTGTTTTTTAAATACGTAAAAATAATCTGTTGAATTTCTGTTTCTGAAAGAAAATCGACACTTGTTACGGCTGCATATCTTCGAAAATATTTTATACATTTTCTAACTAATTCTGAGCTAATATTTTCAGCAATTTCTTCTTTGTATTGTTCAATCGCTAATAATATTCCGCTTATAATTGTCTTGTTACCACAGAAAGGTGTATCAAGTATGTCTGCACATATTTGTTGTCCCGTAAATAATATTTTGGTTAAATGATATGGGTCTCCGTGTTTTTCGTCGTAAGTTAAATAACCTGCCCACCATAATCTTGAGATAGCATTCATTCTTATAATATCTTTTTTGTTTGAAGAACAAAAAAAGCGTTTTCTAATCGTTTTGATTGTATCTTCTTGACTGTCTTCATCTTCGGGATTTTTTATCCAGCGATTTATTACATATTCCCTATACTTTGCATGACACAGATATGACCATAAATAACCGTTTGTAGCCACTAACGGCGATAAAGTCCTTAATGCGTCATATATAATCCGAGTATTTACAATATCTAATGTATTTTTTTCTTCAGTTGTCATACAAGTTTTGAACTCTAAATTAGACAAATTGGCACTTATTGTTGATTCACCATAATATTGTATATTTGGAAGTATATCTTCAAGTTTATTTTCTGTCGTTGTATAAAAATCAATATGATCTTTTATATTTGTAAACAAATTACCATATACTGTTTCTTCAAAATATCTTAAATTAGCCATTAATCCACACTCCCTATCTCATTTGAGCCATCTGCAAGACTATTCAGAGTCTCTTCGAAATCAACCAATGCTGTTGAAACTATTTCTCCAAGTAATGAATTCGCAACCGAAGTAATTGCTTTACCTTCAAAAGATAACTTCTTTTCTTCTATTTTATTTTTTATTTGGCGATACCAGCGTTTATTTTCATACTCAGAGCCTTTGTCGGGGTTTTGTTCATCTGATGCAATATAAAAAAGTGCTTCCGTTAAAGCCGGAAAAACTATCGTTGCTGCTAAATATTTATCTAACATTTTTTGTGATCTTATTTTTGTATATGATTCATATGTTGTGTTATTTAAGTAAATATTTATTTTTTCTGTGTCAGTATCAAGTACAACATCAATGGCTTCTTTCATCTCATCTCTTTTTATAATCTGAAAAATAGATGCTACAGGTCCTTCTAATTCACTTGAATCCAAAGGTAATGAGTATCCTGGATGCAATGCAAGTACATCACCTTTTCTTATATCAAAAATTTGTGATTTAAAAAATAATTCATTTAACTCAGACGGGTGGAAATTTTTGATATCTTCTGCTGCAATAATAAACCCTTCTATTGAAATTTTTTTTGCCAAATCATTTTTTGGAATATTGATAATTAATTGATTGCCATTTGTAAATTCAAATATTTCACGATATGGAGTTCCCAAACTTTGAATTTTGATAATCACTTTAGCCTTTTTTTCCTTTATGTAATTTGAAAGACTTTTACAGTTAAGTTCATATATGATAACCAATTTTAATAAATCTTTGTCAATTATTGAATTTTCTAGTATTATATCGAATTTCGAATCAGTATAATCCAAATTATTATTTAAAAGTATCGGATTAGGGAAATTATTTAAATTTTTCATTGTTCAACTTCCTCCGTTATATCCATGTTTATCAGCATTTTTTCTTTGTTTGCAAATATAACAAAAACCTCTTTAATATCATCTTTTTCTATAGAAATTGGTCCGATTTTAGAATTATTACAAAGCTTTGTTTGTTTATCTGTTGTGTATTTTTCAACAATAATCTTGTCATTTGAATCTCCTTCACCTATTGCTGAAAATTCAATATACAAAGAGTTACAAGTATCAGTTGGGCATAAAATTATTTTATAAAGTCCAGCATTTTGACTAATAGCAGTAATGCGCTGATACTTAATATTAGGGTAGCTTGTTAAATTTTTAGTTCCTTCTTGAGGAGAAAGTCCTTCTGTTCCTTCATCGTTTGAGTCATCATTTCTCTCAACTTTGTTCTGAGGTTTATACTCAGGATATTTATAATTAGATTCAGAAGAGTTGTGTACTGAGTTATCATCAGGTACTTCTCTACCTTCATCATTGCCTGCTACATCTATATTTTCATTCAGGTATATTTTTTGCAATTTAGGTTTTTCTACAATTTTTTGTACGGGTTTTAATTTATCGGTACCGGGTTTCTTTTCTGAGAGATTATTTAAATCATCCGGTAAAAATTCCCCAACTCCTGAATCAACACTGTCTGACATTTCTTCACTGTATATATTAGAAATAGATGACAATATTTCATTATCAATTTGTTCGATATATTTTTGAGCCTGTTTAGCATCTTCTTTGTTTTCTATTCTTTTTGCATCCCAGATGTTGTGTCTTGGAGGTTCGGTTTTTCGTAAAATCTCATTTAAATTTTTACCTCTAACAATTATAACTGCAGTAAAATTTTGATATGTTCGTTTACCATGTTCCCAAACTAACATTCCTGAATGCCTAAATTTTGCAATTTTTCTTTTGAATTCAGGTTTTGATTTTAAATAGATCTCTAAGTCATTTTCGTCAATAATGGTTTTATAAATAACACCACCTTCAGGAGATAATAATGTTTCATAAAAATTTGATGTTAAAAAAGAATTAGTATTTTCACTTTTGTATTTATCAATTAAATCTGCTAAAGAATCTTTACAGACGGTTATATCTTCCACTTTTACTACCAACTTATTTTCCATAATTGCAAGAAGGAAATGGTGCAATATAGCTTGTACCAATAAGTCTTTCCATCTTTTATTTTTTTCTATAAAAGAATTACACCCCACTATTATGATATCTGTACCAAATTTATCTCTTGCAAATTTATCGCGAATAGGACAAGCAATATCATCTGTTATCGGTTTGTAATTTGTATCTGAGCGATAATGACCTATTGCTTGCGTCAACTCATTCTGATTATCCATTAAAGTAGCCGCTCTCGCTACACCTTCAAGAGCTTTTTTCCCGTCTTTTGCAAATGTATTATAAAAAACTAAACTCAGATCAGAACAAGCAAAAGGTGCGTTTTTACCAATGCCGTATGAACCTCCGGAGCCTTCTGACTTATCGGATACGCCATCGGAATTTACAAGAGCTCCCCATATCGAAGGTTCCATAATATCAGAATCAGAACCGGTTAACCCCGTTGTATTATAGTCACTGGCAGACAAAATTTTTATTTCATTTTCTTCAATAACGTTTTCAGCTCTATCAAGAAATTCCAAGACTTTTTTGTCATTTTGCTTTTGCCAGAACGATCTTCCTTTTTTTAGGTATACAGAATATTCCTGCAAAAACGGATAATTTTCTTTTTGAACGCTTGTAAGTTTAAACTCTACTGTCACCGGTTCATCAGAAGCAGGATCTTTGGCATCAAGAGAGTTTTGACAAATTTCCCTTGCTAAATTATCAAGTAATTCAGTACCTTTGAATGTTTCTATACCGCTATTGGTATAACCTTGTTTTTGCCCACCACCCAATTTGGGAAAATCCCACTTCGCATTTGCCATATATTCTCCTTACAATTCGAATTTATTTTTTTTTGCACTTTTAATAAATTTTGATTTTGTAATTTTTAATTCATTTTCGATAGCAGAAAAAATTTTCTTTACATCATCTTCAGTATATTCATAATTACCTGTATTTGAACAATTGCCAAGTAATTTTAGCATATCCAATATTTTATTTGTTCTTGTTTCTGCAATTCTTTTAAAGCGTTGTTGCCTGGTTTCTTCCACTGAATGCTCCTTATATTTCATAAATATTATTTACCATTATTTAGCATTATTTGTATTTTGTCAATCTTTTGTAAATATATATTAAATTTACATCATGTAAGCCTATATTTCTAATATATAGGCTTATACAAAGAGGCTGGCTATTTATCTGTTTTTGATGTAAACTAAAGCAAGGATGGCAGGAACAATGAAAAACAACAGAGGAAAAATAAAAGTTTTTGACTTCTTCTCAGGGTGTGGAGGGACAAGCGAAGGTCTCAGAGAAGCAGGTATGGATATTGTTTTAGCCCTGGATAATAATCAAGAAGCTTTAAAAACCTTTGAACAAAATATCAAACCTGAATGTGGTACTATATCAGATGACATTAGGAAAGTTGAAACCTCAACAGTAAAAGATTTTGTTGATAAATACAGACGTTTAGGAAATAAAATATTATTCTGTGGGTGTGCACCTTGCCAACCATTCTCTACTCAAAATAAAAATAGATTTGATTCAGAAGATAATCGCTTGAATCTTTTGAGTGAGTTTTTACGTTTTGTAAAAGACTGTCAGCCTGATTTTATATTATGTGAAAACGTACCCGGATTACAGAAAATTGATAAAGATGGCCCATTACCGGATTTTATAGAAAATTTAAAAAAAATGGGGTATAACGTTCCTGAACCGCAAATCGTTCATGCTGAAAATTATGGTGTACCGCAAAGAAGAAAAAGACTGGTTCTTATCGCCAGTAAGCTTGGAATGTTAGATTATCCTGCTAAAACCCATGGACCTGGCTTAAAAGAATATGTAACGGTACGAGATGCGATAGGAAAAGGACAATACCCGTCTATTAAGGCTGGTGAGACTTGTTCAAATCCTAAATTTTTAAATCATAGAGCAGCTTCGCTTTCTGAATTGAACTTGAAAAGGATTCAATGTATAAAAGAAGGTCAGGGCAGGAAAGATTGGCCCGAAGAATTGAGATTAAAATGCCACCAGAATCATAAAGGTCATTGTGATGTTTATGGAAGGTTGGAATGGGATAAGCCCTCTGTTACGCTCACAACAAAATGTACAAATATTTCGAATGGCCGTTATGGACACCCCGAACAAGATAGGGGGTTAAGCGTAAGAGAAGCTGCCAAATTACAAACGTTTCCTGATAGCTTTGTGTTTAAAGGTTCAAGCTTGACAGCACTGGCTAGGCAAGTTGGTAACGCTGTTCCGGTTTTATTAGCTAAAGCCTTTGGGGAAATGTTTATAGAACATAATCAGAAAATAAACTAGTTATTCTTTGAATTTTCTATAAAATTTATCACTTTTTGCAAAGTTTTATCAAAATCTTCTTTTAATTCATGTTCCCAAATTCTTAATATATTCCATTTTTTTGCCAGATAATAATTAGTAATATAATTATCACGCTGTTGGTTTTTTGATATTTTATTTTCCCAGAATTCAAAATTTGTCGCAGGCGCTTTGTAGTGCAATGGACATTTATGCCAAAAACACGAATCAATAAAAATAACTAATTTATATTTTTTAATTGCTATGTCAGGTTTACCTTCAAGATCTTTAACGTTTTTTCTGAATCTGTAACCTTTTTGCCAAAGAAAATTTACAACCAGATTTTCCAGATTTGTACCTTTGGCTTTCACTGCCTGCATATTTTTATGCCTTTGCTCTTTTGTGTGTTTATCCATATAAAAATTTTAATACAAAAATCGGTACTTGACTTCCAGTAACTTCCGAGTGATGAATTGCACAACCTAAAAGGAGATTCTATTGAAAAAGTCAAGTATAAAAATAAGTAAAAACAAAACTTAATTAAAAGCATCCAAAAGAAACACACAAAATTCTTTTGGT
>CAYSIO010000009.1:6487-15394 GCA_964431115.1 uncultured Vampirovibrio sp. | reverse complement strand
CCAAGGTCAGTAGCAAGATATCTCATTGAAGATTCTAGGGCTGCCTTAGCAACACCCATTACGTTGTAATTAGCAACAACATATTCTGAACCTAAGTAAGTAAGAGCAAATACTGAAGCTCCTTCGTTCAAGATTGGCTCAGCATGTTTACAAATAGAAACTAGTGAATAAGCACTAACACCTAGTGCAATATCCCAACCTTCTTTTGAAGTATCAATAAATCTACCCATTAAATCTTCACGAGTAGCAAAAGCAACTGCATGAACAACAAAATCCAATTTGCCGTAGATTTTTTCACATTCTTCAAAAACAGCTTTCACTTCATCTTCTTTAGTTACATCACAGTTCATAATTAATTTTGCATTCATACCTTCTGCAAGCGGTCTAACACGTTTTTCCATAACATCGCCGGCATATGTAAATGCAATATCAGCACCCTCATTGAATAATTGTTGTGCAATAGCATATGCAATACCGTGAGTATTTGATACACCAAAAATTATACCTTTTTTACCTGTCATTAATCCCATGATTAAAACTCCTCTTTATCTAATTACAACACTTATATTATCAAAAACAAAAACTAATGTAAAGAAAATATAAGATATAATAAAAAGGGATTGAACGAATCCAATCCCACATATAAGTACATATCCCAATCAACAACAAATTAAATTTTTTATACTTCAAGCACTAAATCAAGTTCAAAGCAATACTTGGTAACTGGTTAGCCGTAGACAACAAAGTTGCTGAAGCTTGTTGTAATATTTGAGCTTGAATATAGTTTGAAGACTCTTCTGCAATATCAGTATCTCTAAGAGTAGATAATGAGGATGTAATATTTTGTGATTGTACATCCAATGCCGTAATTGCAGAATCAACTCGGTTTTGAGCAGCACCGATTTTAGTTACTCTTGTAGAAATATTATCAATAGCACTATCAAGATAAGTTAGCATATCTATTGCTTTAACAGTATCTCCGCCAGGAACATATGAAGAACCGCTCTTGGATAAACCCGCACAAGCAGCTGCAAAGTCTGTTAAACTACTATTTAATTGAGTAATAGAACTATCGACTTTTTTTACTTGGGTAAGAGCTTCAGTGAATAAACCGGAAATTGACGCATCTGCAAACAAGCTTTGAGCTAGGTTAATACAACTGTTTGCATCAGAATACAAGCCTACCTGCAAATTAATACCACCAGTGGATACGCCTTTTCCGTCCAAAAGCTTAATCCCGTTAAATTCCGCATTCGCAGAAATACGATTAACTTCTTGCAACCTAGCTTCAATTTCAGATTGAATAGCTTTTAAAGAAGCAGAACCATAAGTTCCGTTTGCAGCCTGTTCGGTCAAATCTCTTACACGTTGAAGGTGACTTGTTAACAATCCGTAAGTTTCTTCTACCGTAGTAAGCAAATCTGCACCGGTCGCAGCATTATCAGCAGCAACATCCAGAGAACCCAACTGAGTTTTCCACATACTAGCAATTGAATAACCTGCAGCATTATCAGCAGCATGATTAATCTTGTAACCTGTTGTCATTCTTTCAATTGATGAGTTTAATGCATTAGTTGCAGAATTCAAATTTCTCTGTGCAATGAGCGACGAAATGTTAGTGTTAATTGTAAGAGCCATCTTCTCGTTAAAACCTTTCCGTGCAAGTAAGACTTGCTAACATAATCCCTTAATCTTTTAAATAAAACTCTCGAAAAATAGATAATTCTTAAACCCGTAAGAATTTAAAACTTATATATTAATCACATACCCTTGTATACAATCATTATAGATGAACTGTATAAATTGTACAGCATGCACATCTAATAAATTTACAAATATTTACATTCGGACGAAAAGATATCTTTATAATAAAATAATAGCAAGAGATAGGGGGATTTTTAACATGCCAAAAGTTATTACAATCGGTAGCGCAACAATGGATGTTTTTGTCGAATGTGACGAAGCAAATATCGTTTCAGTCTGTTCAAAAGACAGAAATGCAGATTTTATGAGTTACCCTTATGGTTCAAAAATTGATATCTCAACATTTGCCTCTAATGTCGGTGGTGGGGGTATAAATACGGCATGTAACTTTGGCAACTTAGGTTTTGAAACAAGTGCTATATTTAAAGTTGGTAAGGATTTTTATTCAGAAGGTATTTTTAATTTCCTAAAAGCACAAAAAATTAACTTAAATAGCGTTGTTCAAAAAGAAGATTCTTCAACCGGCTTTTCGGTAATATTAGTTAGCTTTCAAGGTGATAGAACCGTTCTTACGCATAGAGGAGCAAACGCTCATATTATGGAAGAAGACATTGATTTCAATGCAATTAAAGATGCAGATTTGGTATATATTGCACCACTCAATGGTGAATCTAATAAAGTATTGGAAAAAATCGTTGATTTTGCAGAAGCAAATGATACAAAAATTTGTTTTAACGCAGGAACAACAAGTATTAAAAAAGGTTATGAGCACTTAAAAGGAATATTAGATTCCGCTCACGTCGTTGTAATGAATAAAGAAGAAGCTTCAATCGCAACAGGTATTGAAGTAAGACCTGACACAAAGACTGAGAAATTTTCTCATGAAGTAATTCATCAAGATATTAAGAGAATGCTTCAAGCTTTAAAAATAAAAGACTATCAAGTTGTTGTAATAACTGATGGCGGAAAAGGTGCTTATGCTTATGAAGGCAAAAAATTCTATTATTGCCCGACATTCCCTTCTGAAGTCACATCAACTTTAGGAGCGGGAGATTCTTTTGCTTCTACTTTCTGTGCTACTTTATACAGAAATGGCGGCGATATCGGAAGAGCACTTATGTATGGCTCCGTCAATTCTGCTTCAGTAGTTTCAAAGTTTGGAGCGACAGAAGGGTTACTAACTTTTGAACAAATCGAAGAACGTTTGAGCACTCGTCCGGATTATACATATTTATTGGGTTAAAAAAATTATGTATCAAGCTTATTCACCAAACATGCTAAAAACTTTTGAATTATGTCCTAAAAAGTTCTATTTTAGGTACGTAAAAAACATTTCTATGCCAACGAATGATGAGATTTTTGAGCTTGGTAAAAATATCCACGCGCTTGCTTCTTATTATTTAAGAAAAGAAAATTTGCACAAAATGGAATTATCTCTTTCTGAAAGAGAAAAAGTGATTTGGGAATACCTGAAAGGGGTAAAATATTTTAGCTATACTGCGATAAATACAGAATATAATTTATCTGTGAAAATTGGAGAATATTTCTTCGGTGGTCGATTAGATGCATTAGTAAAAGACAATAATAATTATTATATTTTGGATTATAAAACAGGTTCCGCTCCAAAGAATGCAAAATATGATTTTCAAACAATGATATATTTGCTTGCTGTAAGAGCTTTTTTCAACACAGATAATGTAACATTTGTATATTTGGATTTAAAAAATAAAGAAGAAGTCAAAATTGAACTAACTTCTGAGCTGGTAACAGAATACGAAAACAAATTGTCTGAAACTGTACAAAAAATAATTTCAGAGGATTTTTCGACTTTTAATAAAAAAGCCGAAACTTGCAAATGTGAATACAATGTTATTTGTTATTAGCATGCTATAATTTAATCTATGAAAGATTACTTAATTGATACTCATGCACATTTAGACATGCTTTCTGAGCTTGATATATCAGGAGTCGGTAAGGTTATTGTGCCGTCTGTTGAATTAAAAACAATGGATAAAGTTGTATCATTAAGCGAAAATCCAAATATTTATTCAATGGTTGGGATTTATCCAAGCGAATCTAAGAGTTATAATCAAGAAGTTGAAGAGAAAATGATTCAACTAGCTAAAAATCCAAAAGTTGTTGCTATCGGAGAGGTTGGGCTTGACTATTATTGGGATAAGTCTTTTGTTGATTTACAAAAAGAAGTTTTTATTAAACAAATACAACTTGCGAATAAATTAAATCTGCCATTAGTTGTTCACGACAGAGAAGCTCATAAAGATTGCTTTGATATTATAAAAGAATACAACAAAGGTTCAAAGGTCTTGTTTCATTGCTTTTCAGGTAGCGTAGAATTTATGCGCGAGTGTACAAAACAAGGTTGGCTAATTGCCTTAGGTGGAGTAGTTACCTTTAAAAATGCTGTTAAAATGAAAGATGTGGCACGAGAGGTTCCATTAGATAAATTAGTATTAGAAACAGATGCACCATATCTAACACCTGTCCCTTTTAGAGGTAAAGAAAACAAACCCGCTTATGTTAGATATGTAGCAGAAGAAATTGCTAAAATAAGAGAAATGAAAGTTGAAGAAATTATAGATATTACTACAAGAAATGCAGAGGAATTTTTCGGGATTTAACATGGCAAAAAAAGAACGCTTAGATAAAATTTTAGTAGATTTAGGATACTTTGAAAATAAAAGTAAGGCTTCTGCTGCAATACTTGCAGGCAATGTCAAAATAGGAACGGAAGTAATTACAAAAGCCGGATTTCAAATAGACCCTGCTAAAGAATATGATTTTCAAGTCAAATCTATGCCATTTGTGTCCAGAGGCGGTTTTAAACTAAAAAAAGCTCTAGAGAGTTTTGATGTTGTAACTAATAATAGAGTATGCTTAGATGCAGGAGCTTCCACCGGAGGATTTACTGATTGCCTGCTACAAAACGGAGCAAAATTTGTCTACGCAGCAGATGTTGGGTATGGACAATTAGATTGGAAAATAAGAAGCTCAAAACAAGTTAAAACAATAGAGAAAACCAATCTTAGAACTTGCACAATAGAAGATATTTATTCAGAAGGTGAAGAGATTGCAGATTTGTTAGTCTCAGATTTATCGTTTATTTCCTTAGAAAAAATTTTACCGAACCTAAAGACGCTTATGAATCCTGAGTTTCATGAAATGATATGCTTAATAAAGCCTCAATTTGAAGCAGGAAAAGATCTCGTCGAAAAAGGTGGGGTTGTTAAGGATAAAAAAGTTCATGCAGATGTTATCCAAAACGTTATAAATTGCATAAAAGAACTTGGATACACGATTAAAGGACTGACTTATTCCTCAATAAAAGGTCCGGCAGGAAATATTGAATACTTAGTTTGGTTTACAACCGAAGAAGGAGTAGAGAGCTTGCCTTCTATAGAAGAAATCGTAGATGCTGCCCATTTAAATTTATAGATTTATTCTTTTAAAAAACTATATGCATCCGGAAAACTTCTGGCAGTACCTTTTCTTATATAATTTACTCCATAATTTTCTGCAATAAGATTAATATTATATGCAGCTGAAATAATTACTATTTTTGTATTTATATAACTTTTGAAAGTTTTTATTTGTTCTATAAACCACTCACCTGCATATTTAGGCTCAAAATCCGGTTCCATTTGCATATCAGTCAGTATTATATCAAAAGGTTCATTATTATTTTCAAGAAGTTTATCATAGCCATCTCTCGCAGATTCTGCAGTTTGAATTTCTACAGCCTCAAACAATCCGCTTATTATTTGCGAATGATAATCTCTCCAACCTTTAATATCGTCAACTATTAAAACTTTCATTTTCTTAGACTTGAAGCCCCTGCAAGATATACAAATTCCGGTTCAAAATTCTCGCTGCAATTTACAACAACAAGTACTCTTAAACATTTTCTTAAAGAATTTGGGACATCAATTTCATTAAAGCACATCATTGGCACATCTTTCCATTTGAGATTGACACGAGCATATTTTGCCGGAAAATCAGCATTCAAATCAGAAGTCAGTGAAAATATTACATGAGAAATTAAATTAATTTCAATATTATTTTTTGAAACAAGTTCTTTTAGTAGTTTAATAGTTGCACTACCGATTGCTTCCGGAGTATTTTCTTCTACGGTAATTGCACCTCTGATGCCTTTTGTAATCATATTTTCTCCTATTCAAATAAATAAAATAAAGCTGAAAGCATTTGTGCAGTAAGAACATAGCCTTCTTGTTCTTTTTGATGAAGCCATTTTCTTATTTCTTCTTTTTTTACCCAAATTCTATCTACAATTATACCACCATCGGTAACAGGTTTTTGTATCTCGGATTTATCTGCTATATCAGCAATAGCAATAATAAAAGTCTCTGAAACACATCCGGCTGAACTTGCGGTATTTCTTGTTTTTATCGTTATATTGCTTGCAATTAATCCTGTTTCTTCAAGCAATTCCGCTCTAATAGCGTCCTCTATTGACTCACCTAATCTTTCATCTCCTACAAGTCCCGCTGATAAGCCGATAGTGTATTTGCCTTTTTCTTCAGCTTGTATTGGCGGACGTTCCTCTATCAAAAATAGAACTTCATCTTTTGTTGCAGGAAGAATTACAACAACATCTTTAGCGTTAGGACGATGTGCATAAATCCAAGCACTACCGTCTTTTGCTGATGTCGACTTCAATTCTAAAAAATTAGTAGAGTACAGAGTTTTGTTCATAATTAACCGGAATCTTAACACAAAATTCCGTAAATTCTCCTTCCACGCTTTCAACTGTCAAATCACCCTTGTGAGCTCTTGTAATTTGTAATGCTAAATATAATCCCAGCCCTGTTCCTATTTTACGGAATTTTTTTGCAGCTGAATAATATTTATTAAAGATTTTTTCAATATTCTCTTTAGAAATACCGTTCCCATAATCCTTAACTTTAATAACTATATAATTAGGAATTTCTCCAATTTTAATTTCAATCGGAGTTTTAGGCTTTCCATAAGAAATCGCATTTTGGATAAGGTTTTTAATAACTCTTTTTAGCTGAAATCTATCTGCAATTACACAAATATCTCTATTTAAAATAAATTCAAGTTTATTTTTTGTTTTTAGTGCAATCGGTTGCATTTCTTCAATGATTTCACCTATAAAACTTTTTAGCATTATATTTTCTTTATAAAGAGTAATTTTTCCTATCTTATAAGTATCAAGCACCGTTTGCACTAACTCAAGAAGCTCGCGATTAGAGGTTTGCATATTCTTTAAAGCAAGTTTTTGTTTTTCACTTATCGGACCAAAATTCTCTCCTAAAAACAAATCAATCATATTTGTTTCTGCGATAATCGGTACTTTTAAATCATGCGTTAATGTTGCTACAAAATCTTCTTTTAACGTCTCAAGTTCCACTTGATCCGTTATATTTTTAATAATTATCATATAACGTTCTTTTTTATCATCCAGATTAAGTTCCACTGTACTTGCAGAAAAATTTGAAGAGCGTTTTGTCGGTATAATTATTTCATCATTCTTCAAAGTAGTCATCTCTTTATGGCGAGGAATTTCAATATGTTCATATATAGATTGCCCTAATATTGACTTTCCTTCAACTTCAAACAAGTCTGTTATAACGGAATTTGCACGGTAAATCTCACCTTTTTCGTCAACAATCAGCAAACCATCTGAAAGTGAATTTACTGTTCGTTCAAGAATCTTATTTTGTTTAATCAAATCGTTTTGAAACTCATCAATCATAATTTCGCGATCTTTTAGCGTTTCAATCATTCGATTCAAGCTTTCGGTTAAATCACTTGTATCTATAATATCCAATTTGTTGATTTTTTTTGTTAAATCACCATATCTGACAGAATCAACTGTTTTAGTAACATGCCCTAAATAATCGGTTACTTTATCCCAACGTCTTCTTCTGTCACGCACAAAAACGAGCAGAGAAATTAATATAAACAATATAAAAATATTTGAACAGAAAATTATGATATTAGCATATTCTTCGCAAATTGTATCAATTACATTAAGAAGCATGGTAAGTAGACCTATTTATTTTTTTTATGTTATAATTATACCAGAAATTAGGGTATTAATACATGAAAAATTTTTTACAAAGTAGTTTGGGAGTTTTAGGCTTATTGTGTTGCCTGCCTTGTTTGGCGACTGATAAGTTTGAAGTATTGCCGGATTTGCCTGATCCTTTGGCATATGCAGTGCAACCTGCTAATGCTGCTTCAATTAGCGGTTCTGCTGACATTGCAGGTCTTGGCGCACAATCAATTGGAAATGAGCCTAATTTAATTTCTGTTATTTTTTCTTTATTGATTGTTGTACTTTTGATATACATAACAGGCATAATTTATACAAAACTTAATCGCGTTGGTATCAAAACTCTAAGAAAACAACAAGGAGATTTAGCTCGCAGCCAAGTATCGGTTATTTCAACCACTCAATTAGGCAGCAATAAAACACTGCATGTTGTAGAGTTAGACGGAAAAAGAATGCTGATAGGTGCTTCTTCCTCTGCTATTCAACTTATAAAAGATTTAGGTTCAAACTCAGAATCAGATTGTGATGAAGAATATTCTCATATCGAAATCCCTAATATAAAGATTCCAAAAATAGAGATTCCAAAAATAGAAATACCTACTATAAATTTTTCAAAATTAGCTACAAAAACTCATAAACCTATAAAAGAAGTTGAAAACAATGAGAAAGTAGAGTCTGACATTACAGAAGAGACTGTAACAGAAAATATAGAAGAAGAAAATGCAGAAGGTATTATTGATTCATTATTTACGCAGCAAGAAGAACCGCAAGAAATTCCGAACGATAATACTACAGCGGAGCACGTAGTTGATCCGGATGATTTTGCTTTGTACAAAAAATATTTGGGCTAATAAGGAGTTTAAATGTCTAAGTGTGTAAAAATTGCTGATAAATATGTCGGTGACGGATTTCCTTGTTTTGTTATTGCAGAAATCGGTATTAATCATAACGGTTCGGTAAACTTAGCAAAGAAAATGATTGACATTGCTGTTACAACCGGATGTGATGCTGTTAAATTTCAAAAAAGAACCGTTGATATTGTGTATACAAAAGAAGAACTTGCAAAAGAAAGAAAAAGCGTCTTCGGGAATACTAACGGGGATTTAAAACGCGGACTGGAATTCGGTCTTGATGTATATAAAGAA
>CAYSIO010000009.1:0-6477 GCA_964431115.1 uncultured Vampirovibrio sp. | reverse complement strand
TGCTTCTTGTTGGGATGAACAATCAGTAGATTTTATCGACCAATTTGATGTTCCATGTTACAAGATTGCTTCAGCATCATTAACTGATGATAACTTATTAAAACATACTCGTTCAAAAGGAAAGCCTATTTTGCTCTCTACAGGCATGAGCACAATGGAAGAAATTAATCACGCAATAGATGTTCTTGGCAAAGATGATTTGATTATTTATCATTGCACATCTACTTATCCATCAGACGCTTATGAAACTAATCTTAGAGTTATAGAAACATTTAAAAATTTATATAATTGTCCGATAGGGTATTCCGGTCACGAAAGAGGAGTAACTCCTTCCGTACTGGCAGTTGCTGTCGGTGCAAACTCGGTAGAAAGACATATTACGGTTGATAGAACCAATTGGGGTTCTGATCAAGCAGCTAGTCTCGAAATGGCAGGTTTGTATCATATGGTCAGAGATATTCGACAAGTACCTGAGTTACTTGGTGACGGTAAAAAAATTGTTTATCCGAGAGAATTGCCTATCATTGACAAACTTAGAAGGGTTAAATAATGATACAATTACCAAACACGATTAAAATGGTTATAACGGATTTTGACGGAATTGTAACGGATAATTGCGTTTATATAGACTCAGAGGGAAATATGAGTCGGAAGCTTAATTTTAAAGATATTATGGCATTTTCTTTGCTTCGCAAGAATGGATATAAAATCGGAATAATTTCAGGAGAATCAAATTCAGCAATTGATGTTATAGCCAAAAAGTTCAATATAGAAGAAGTTCATCAGGGAATCAGAAATAAACTTGACGTTCTAAAAAATATCATTGAAAAATACAATTTATCAAAGGAAGAATATATTTACATTGGTGATGACGTAAACGACTATGATTCATTATGTTACGCAAAATTCGCAATAACCGTTCCGACTGCTGTTGAAAAAGTAAAAACAATAGAGGATATTCAAATTACACAAGCCCAAAGCGGAGCAGGTGCTTTTAGAGAAATTGTAGATTCATTAAACCGCATGGCAGACTAAAGCCTACCCAACACTTTCTCCGCGCATAAGATCAGAAAGTTTAACATTTTTGTTCTTAATAGACGGAGTCGGCTTTTCTTTTATTTGAGGTTCTTTAAACTGTGTGAGCCCAATTTTCTGAGGTTCTTTTTCAAAGAAAAAAACTTTTTGTAATATATTATGAAATTTTTCCATAGTAATCTCCTTACAATTATTATACATTAAAACCATTTCGCTTCGTTAATTCAATAGTCCTTGTGTTACAATATTCTTGTAAGAAAATTAGGTGAACAATTTGAATACGGGTTTTTATAAAGATTTGGATACAAATTTTGAGCAAGCTTTGGAAATGGCAGAGCGCAAATTTTCGCACGAGGAAATAATTAAACTGCTTAAAACAGGTAATATTCCTCAAAAGCAGATTGCTGCTTTAATGCTGGATTATGTGACAGATGAATCTGAAGCAGATATATTAGTTTCAAATTTAACCGGTTGTGACGGAAAGATTAGAGAAGCTGTTGCACTAAGAATAAACCGCTTGTTATCAGAAACTCCGGAAGTCTCAAAATATTTTACTCAGGCAGAAACTTTTGCAGATGCTTCGATAGATATTAATGCAAATATTTGTAGACTAGTTATAGACTCTGTTTCGCTTTTGACAAGTCATAAAGAGTTTGTTTACATATATAAGACAAAAATATTAAGCTTCATAAAAGAAGCATTTGAAGAGCTGGATAAATTTATATTCAGAGATAAAAAATACGTTATCAATAAACAATTATTCAAACTCTATTGGTCTCTGGAAGCACTAAAAATTTTTGCAAATGAGTTGAACTCTGAAGAGCTTGTTCCGATACTAGACAGAGCTTCACAAGAGCGTGAATACACAATAAGAGAAAAAGCTGCGCAAATACTCAAAATTTTACCGAATAGAAACCTGAATAACATATCAGAACGTTTAAGCGCTGACGAAAACTATTATGTACGGCAAGCTATTCAAAACTAAATCATCCAAGCTTCTTCTATTAATTTCATTCGACCGTCTTGCAAAAAGTTTGCAAAGTCACGTGTATCTATTTGAGAAGCAACTATCGACATTAAATCAGAAGGCAGTTCTTCAATCATTTCAACCAAAGACTCTTTGCAAAGCATTATCATCGGCTTGACCATTTCCGGCTTAAGCATTGTATTCAACATATTTACATAAGTTTCATTGCTAAATAAAGTTAAATATTCAGGTTTTTGTTTTGTTAGCTGGAATGTTAATTGACGTTGTACATCAGGATCAATTGATGACATGAATTTTTTGAATTTGTCATCAGAAAGCTCGTCCAAGCTCTTAATAAAATTATTAGAACCGGTCTCTTCCATAGGCTTACCTGTTACACCTTCAATAAATTTTTGCAGCACTTCAGGCGGAAGAGATTTTATCTGTTCCATTACATCATATCTTTCTAATTCGTCGCGCATGAAGAATTCCGCTAAGTCTTCTTCTGTAAACATCATTACAATTTCTTCCAAAGGAAAAGCTTCTTGAACAACACGAACTAATTCTTCAATATCTACTTCCATAAGCATTTCCAATAATTTTTCTTGAGTAAAAAAGTACAAACCCATAACCAAATCTTCTCTATCAAGCTTCGGAAGCAACATCATTCGTGTAAAATTATCCATTTTTTGAATCAGAGTAAATTTGTTTTCAACATTTGTGAGCTCGAAAATTTTTATTAATTTTTCAGGCGAATGATAATATTCTCTTGCATAATTAACAGCTCTTGTATTTCCTCGTTCAGCCTCTGCTTCAATTATTTCATCTACGGTTGAAAGTCCATAGTCACGAATCATACGGGATGAAGTTATATTCATCCTGTCTGCAAAAAGTTTCATATTTGCATCTATTACTAAAGACATGGTCTCTCCTTAAATAGTTCTTATATATATAAAGTATATATTTGCTAAATAATTGCCTTTTTTGTGAAGAATTGTAAAGACGAATTTTTGCGTGTTATAATATTAAGTATGAAAAGAATTTTTGTATTTATTTTAACATTATTTTTGTTATTTATAAACACTTCTGCGGAAGCTGCGCAGAATGTTGTTAAAAAGGATATTAAAGCAGTATCCACAGACGGCTTTAATATAAGTGCGACATTGTCTTATCCAAAAGTAAAGAACCAAAGAGAGTTTTCCACTGTAATACTTTTACATTCTCTCGGTTATAACTCACAATGGTGGGAAAATCTACCAAAAGAGTTATTGGATAAGGGTTATGCCGTACTTGCAATTGATTTGCGTGGGCATGGTGCGAGTATTTATAATTCAAAGCTAACAAAGGCTTCTTGGAAAAATATGAAGAATTCTGCTTATGCAAAATATCCTGATGATGTATTAGCAGTAATTAATCAAGTCAAAGAAGAAAATACTAAAAAAGTTTTCTTCAACAATTGGGCACTTGTCGGAGCTGACATAGGAGCAAGTGCAGGGATTTTAGCCGCTGATAAGATGTCTGTTTCTCCAAAGACCGTTGTTATAATTTCACCGGTTGTAAGAGCTAAAGGGCTTTATATTCCCGTTAGCATGGCGCATTTAGACGGCGTTGATTTTTTATCAATCTCCGGAACTGATGATATTATGTCTAAAGATGCAGAAATCTATTTGGCAAAGTTTGTTCAGGATGAATTCGCAACATTTACTTCTGATTCAAAATCTACAGGCATGTTAATGTTAAAAAATGACCCTGCTCTTTCTAAGTTGATTTCTGAATGGGTAGCAGAATATCTCAATTAAAGAGGGGTAAACATCAAGGGGTAAATATCAGGGGGCAAATATAAGGGGGTAAGTGCAATGATACAATAAGGATTATAAGTTCGCCCCATTATCCTTAAGCTTTTCCAGAGCTTTTTTTGCTCCTTCAAATTGTTGACAGAGTTTAAATACAAACTCTATAGCTGCTTTATCCTGTTTTATAGCATCTTTTAATTTATAAATATCAGCAAGCTGAAGCTTAGAGAATTCTTCTTCAGTAGCGTCAAAAAGGTATTTTTTTAGCAGTTCTTGTGATTCACTATCCAGACCGGATACTCCGTGTTTATAAGCATACCAGTTGTAAAAATGATAAATAAAATAGAAGTTATTAATTTCTCCATTTGTAAGCGCAAACATTCCTTCGGTCTTAAAAGCAATACTTTTTTGGGTAATAAGTGATAAATATAACGCTTTTAGACCTTTTTGAGGGTATATAAAACCTTCATTTTCACCTATTGAATGAAGCGATTGCGCGCTATCAATGTAGAAGACTTTTGTCCCGTGATTTTGCACGTATTTTAGAATCTCTTTTGGGTCATAGTTTGAGCTTTTTAGTATAAGCGCAAGTTCTTCTTCCATTTTAAGCTTTTCACTATCTGCAAGAGAATCCAGAGTTAAAAAACACCCCTCCTGAAAGTATTTTTTACTTTTAGATAAGTTTTTGACACCAAGAGTCTTGTTTAGACTTCTTGTAAGCATTTTTTCTTGTACGGACAAAATAAATAAAACTATATTCTTGAATAAGCTCATAGTCATATTATGCCATTAATGATTGATTATTACAAGATTCTTTATTTACAAAAGCAGGTAGAATTCTTTCTCGCGCTTTTTCTTGTGCTTCTTCAACTTGCTTGTTAGTGTAGTGGCTGTTAAAATTGGTATCGAGCTTCATAACAACTTTGTCAGATGTTTGAGCAAGTAGTTCACTAAAACCGCTTGTAGATTTGATGCTTTTTAAAATATCTTCCTGCCTATTTAGATTAAGCATTTTATAAAGTTTTTGAGCACATGAAAGAACTGCTTTATTTGTAATATTATTAAGATTGCTATAAATGTCAACTAAAGTTTTAAAAGTTCCGTTATCTTTTATATATTTAGTTAAATCTCCTGTTGAGCCTTTTGCAACTTCGATAATTGTCTTAATTTTATCGTCTCGGTTTTGACCGTCTGTTTCTTCTTGCTTAGATATATCAGTATCTGAAATACCATTTTCCGAATAAAATCTTTCGATATCAGTTGTTCTATCAGGTTGTTTTTCCTTCGTTTCATAACCCAAAGACGAAGTTGAAACCTTTTCTTCAAGTTTAGGAGTTTCTACTTGATTATTCCCATTATTATCTAAAGAAGGTTTTGTTAAGTTATCTGTTGAACCGTTAGATACTTTTGTGTAATTTTCACCAATAGTTTTTTCCATTAACTCAACAAAAGCTTTTTGGTCAGCTTCTGATAACGATTCTGCATATTCTGCTACACCTGATAACACTTCTTTATAAAAATTTTCGTCATATTTTTCACTTATTGAATAGGCATCATAATTAACAAGTTGTATAATATTTAATTTTTCATCTTCTGTAATAATTAAGTTAGAAGCTGTACCCGTAATTTCACTTTTAGTAACCGGTTGGAAAAACTCGGTAATCTTTTTACGAATTTCTTCTTCCTCAGCCGTGAGTGGCTCATTATTCTTAATTTTATCGTTGATAATTTTAATTACTTCTGCGTTTTCAGAGAAGAATTTCTCCTGTTTTTCTACAAATTTTTCGTGAAACTCCAATCTGCCCTCCGCAGACTGATTCTGTACTAACATATGTGCAATTGCAGAAACTTCTTTTTCCCCTGATTTAATACCAAATTGATCGGTTGTAGGGATTTGTTCTAGAAATTCAATAGTGTCAGGTTGTTCTGCTAATTCAGTTCTAGCCTCTTGAGAATCAAGGCTTGTCATTAATGCTTCAAAACCTTTGATTTTGTTATCAGTATATAAAGATTTTATCGCATCTCTAAATAAGAGCATCTCATCATCAGAAGAGTTTGCTAATAATCTACCAAAATCTTGTAACTGTCTTTTAGTTTCTTGAACTCTTATTTTTTCTTTTTCTTCCGGTGTTTTAGCCTTGTCTAATGCATTTTCGATATTTTTTTCAAAATATGAATTAAAATAAAGCTCGAGCGCTTCCTCAAAAGTTTTTCCCGGATAAACTCTTTCAAGACGTTCTTTTAAAGATTCTTTTCCTTTTCTTTGTTCTTTCTCAAAGCCTTCAATACTCCAACCGGTATGAATAGCTATATTGTAATCATTAGCAAGTTCTCCAAGAGCTTGTAAATCTATTGAGCCGTCTTCTTTTTGCAATTTATTTATTGCAACTTCAAGACATTGAATTTGCTTTTGAATTTCTGAATTATCAAGATTTAGCATTACTTCAGTTTTACAACCTGCAACTCTTTCAAGCAAAGAGATTATTTCATCTTTAGAAATTGAGATTCCATATTTTTTGAATAGTGGAGAGACTGCATTGTATAATTCATCAACAGTTCTCCTTGTTTGTATATTCTCACAAGATGTATTTGTATTAACAGTATCAACAGGTGCTCCTAGCTCGCCGCCATTAACTACAGAGTTGTTATTAGTAACTGCAGGGTTAGATGCATTAATTTGAC
>CAYSIO010000008.1:0-17226 GCA_964431115.1 uncultured Vampirovibrio sp. | reverse complement strand
CCCAATCTCTTACGCTCGCTAGACACTCCGCTTTGCTTCGTTTGACGCTCGCGTTGTGCAAAAGCCGAGCACATCCATTCAATCTTTAATTAGAGAAAATACTAAAATACAATCAGATAGTGTATAATCTTATTATGCGAAACGAGTTTAAAATATCATCTAAATATAAACCTGCCGGAGATCAACCAAAAGCTATTCAACAGCTAGTTGAAGGCGTTAAACGTGGCGATGATACCCAAACTTTGCTTGGGATTACCGGCTCAGGTAAAACATTCACAATAGCAAATGTGATTGAACAAGTACAAAAGCCTACACTTATTATTGCACATAACAAAACTCTTGCAGCTCAGCTATACAATGAATTTAAAGAACTCTTTCCTGATAACGCCGTTGAATACTTTATTTCGTACTATGATTACTACCAACCGGAAGCTTATATCCCACGCACGGATACTTATATTGAAAAATCCGCGAGTATAAACGAAGAAATCGACAGGCTTAGGCATAACACTACGAGAAGTCTCTACGAGCGCAACGACGTAATCGTAATAGCTTCAGTTAGTTGTATCTACGGCTTAGGCTTGCCTGAAAGTTATTTTAAAGGCGCAATAACTCTTTCTGTCGGCGATAATATGGACAGAAGCGAATTAATTAAACATCTTGTTTTAACCCAATATAATCGTAATGATGTCGCGCTTGAACGTTCAACTTTCAGAGCACGTGGCGATATTGTAGAAATCATGCCGGCTTATGAAAAAGTTATTACACGCATTTATTTCTTTGATGATGAAATTGAAAAAATCGTTAAAATTGATCATCTTACAGGTGAGATTATTGATGCACCCGAATCAACCGTAATTTATCCTGCGGTTCATTATATTGCTTATGATGAAAATGAGGATGAAACAATTGCAATGATTCGTCAGGAGCTAAAAAATCGTGTTGCAGAACTTGAAAGTGAAAACAAGATTCTTGAATCACAAAGACTTCAACAACGCGTAAAGTACGATATAGAAATGATTAAAGAAATGGGCTACTGCTCCGGTATCGAAAACTATTCAAGAATAATAGAACGCCGTCCAGTAGGAAGCGCACCTGCTACACTTTTAGATTATTTTCAAGAAGATTTTTTGACAGTAATTGACGAATCCCACGTTACCATTCCACAGCTTAACGGAATGTGTCATGGTGACGCTTCAAGAAAGAAAACCCTTATTGATTACGGTTTCCGTCTTCCTTGTGCAAAAGATAACAGACCTTTAAAAAGTCAAGAATTTTTTAATAAAATCGGACAGAAAATCTATATTTCAGCGACACCTGCAGAGTTTGAACTAAATTCTTCTCAACAACTCGTCGAACAAATTATTCGTCCGACAGGACTTGTTGATCCTAAGATTCATATACGTCCAATAGAAACTCAGATTTCTGATTTAAAAACCGAAATTAGAAAACGTGCGGAGAAAAACGAAAGAGTATTAATTACAACACTTACAAAGCGTATGGCAGAGGATTTGACTGATTATTTCTTGCAAGACGGAATCCGAGTTCGATATCTGCATAGCGGTGTAAAATCAATAGAACGTGTCGAAATTTTACGCGACTTGAGGCTTGGCGAATTTGATGTTCTAATCGGCGTTAACCTTTTAAGAGAAGGCTTAGACATTCCTGAAGTTTCACTTGTTGCAATTATGGATGCAGACAAAGAAGGCTTCTTGCGTTCTGATACAAGTTTAATCCAGACAATCGGTCGTGCTGCTCGTAACTCTTGCGGTGAAGTAATTATGTATGCTGATAAGATAACCGATTCTATGCAAAGGGCGATTGATGAGACAAATCGTAGACGTGAAATTCAGCTTGAGCATAACAAAAAATACGGAATTATTCCGCAAACGATTAAAAAACCGATTGAAAACAATTTGCTCTCACTCGTTGAAAGCTATAGGAGTTTTGAAGATATTGTTGCAGAAGAAATGGTTGATTTAGGGATTGAGAAAAAAGACTTGCCAAAACTTATTTCAAAACTGGAAAAAGATATGCACAAAGCTGCTAAGATTCTTGATTTTGAACGTGCTGCAGAGATACGTGATCAGTTAAAAAAATTGCGAGAAATGATTGATTAAACAAACACAACAAAATAACATTTATGTTGTGTTAATTAATTAAATTAATTTTGTGCATTTCTTTCTCTTTGATTGAAGGCAAAGAGAAAGAAACGCACCCAAAGAAAGAGAAACTATCCTAGTTCTCATCATCCTCATTACATTCGGCTGAAATTTTATTCTTCGGTTACACCGAATCTATTTAGCCTCGCAAACTTGCGCTTCGCGCTTCAAACAATGCTCGGCTTTTTAATAAATTTTGTGCGCCTAACGTAACGAATAATCAATGTGCAAGAGAGAACAACAGAGCAAGTGCTGTTTGAGTGCCATAGGCACGAGTTCACTTGCTCAGCTCGATTGCTACAATTGATTAATGAGTGGAGTTACAGCGCACGAGGTTTTTTGTGCAACTTTTTTGCCGGTACAAAAAAGTTGCAATCTAAATTGAATAAACAACAAACACAACATAAATGTTATTTTGTTGTGTTATGTTCACTAAAGCTACGCAACTTGGAGAATGATTATTTTTAATAATCTTTCTATACTTCCAATTATGAAAGAACTAAACTCTGTAAACAAACTACTTCTCGCAGAAAACGGTAGCATCTCATTACACTATGATAAATGGTCCGAAGAACGCACTTATAAAGGAGTCGGAAAAGCTTCTCAAAAAAAATGGATTGCCAACATACTTCCGTCAGAGCTTCTTGAGCGCTCTATTAAACGTGCAGTTGACTCAATTGTGACTCTCAATGAGGGCGAAATTTTTTTTCGTGAATTTCCAAATAATATTTCCACCCCTAATTATGGCGATAATTGGGGAAGATCAGCAAATTATATTGAAATCAATAACCGAGCAATAGCAGAGATGCACGGGGATAAATGTAAGAATGGGTTAATGAGTGCTATTAAACTTCTGCCGACAATTCCACCTTCTGCAAGAAGTTGGGCAAATTGTATTATTCTTTCTCAAATTTTTCCTGTTATTTATGGTGACGGATATAATAAAGCTACTTGGGAAGAAAATTCTGTTTACGGACTAAAACTGGGCGTTGGATATAGCGAAAATATAATAAATAATGATATAAATTTAGCTCCGGAAGAGCAGTTCCGAGCCTTCAATGATTTAGCACATTTCAGAGGGCTAAAAACCGGTTTTAGGATGATGATTTCTGAAGACCAAATAAAAATTTCAAAACCGTACCAAGATGACGAAAATTTTCGTTGGTGGAACAAAGAACACGAAGAAATTTTTATTAATGAATGCGTAAAATTAATTAATCTGGGCTTTGAAGCGATATTCTTTGACTCAGCAAAACACATCGGAGGATATGATTGTGCAAACTACACAGGAGTCGGAGCTTTACCACAATATCATCAAATGCAATATATTTTAAACGAAATCCGCTCCAGATCAGGAAAAACTGACTTAAGCTTTGTCGGCGAAAAAAGCTCGGAAGATTTTGAACGCTACAGGCTTATGGGATTGAATGCAGGCACGGCATTTGTACATGTAGATGACTTTGAAACAGTAAAATACTGGTCAGAAAAGCTGAAATACAACCGCACTTACGCACCGGGTGTCGAAGTCTCAAATGATAATGATATGGGCGGAAGAAGCTATGAAGAGCGTTTAAATCGAATAAAAAACTGTTTATTTGCCTTTACTTATGCATCAGATAAGCTCCCGAGTTTTATGCAAATGGAGGATTTATTCCCGTTGAGATACGATACAAATACTCATCATTTAATGATGACAAATCCTTCATACTCGACAGACGGAAGTCCGGAAAGCCATTGGGAGAACCTTTTCACAAAAGAAGACGGCAGATACTATAATCATCAAGTCGGAGAGATTTTTGCACATGCGCTAGGGCTTTAGTTAGAAGATAGTTCTTTAGCTCTAGCATAATCCTTTTTCTTATCATTTAATTTGTAAGGGTTTTCAAGATATGCTTTTGTTAGAGGGTCATAGCCTGTAACTTTACCATTATAACTTACATCAAAAGAAAATCGATCTGGCGTCTTACTTGCCATATTATTAGAATAAATAGAATTGGGTGCTTCAGCCTCATTTACATCAATAATAATACGATAATCCAAACCAAAGTCATCAGTATATATAATATTACCACCAGCAAAGTTTTTAACAAACCATTCCAGACCATCTGTTGTAGTAAAAACGACTTGACCGTCAGATTCATGTGCATCAACAGCTAGTTCTAACTTTGAAGCCAAAAGATACCCATATTTATTTATTCCGGAATACTTCTCGTTATCTTTATACGGAGCCACCAATGGCCTATTTGTAAATCCAAGTCCCCTACATATACCTTCAGGTCCTCCTGTATTATCACAATTAACATTTCTATAAATGGCAGGATTATTTAATAATTCAGTTGTTATATCGTTTATAATTTTATAGTATTTCAGCACCATTGCCTTATTTTTATCAGGCATAATGCCGTCAATCATCGGTGCAGTAATTGCCGCTACAATACCTATAATGCCAAGCGTAATTATTATTTCCGATAACGTAAAACCAAATTTTTTCATATTTCAGACCTCTGCTTCTTGTATTAATTATATTATTTTTCAAAAGCTTAAGCAAGTATTATTGTCTTATTTTTTAGCAAAATTATTTTTTTCCTTCGATTTATGCTATAATTTGATAGATAAAAATATAGTTGGAGAAATTGATGGATATTAAGGAGTTTATTTTTCAAAGAATAAAAAGCACTCCAAGCCATGTTAGTTTTAGATTGTTCGGTATAAAGATGAATTTTCTAAGACCTTCAATAAAAAGAGAGCGTAAAAAGGTTGCTGAATATTATCAGTCTTTTGAAAACGCGTCTCTGATCCCAACTGCCGAAGGCGAGTTGCGTTTGATACAAAAAGCTAATACAAAGCTTTTAGAAATGTTTCACAAGATTTGCGAAGACAACAATCTTCAATATTGGATAGATTTCGGAACACTTTTAGGTGCCGTGCGCCATAAAGGTTTTATACCTTGGGATGATGATATTGATATCGGAATGCTAAGAGAAGATTATGAAAAGCTTATTCAATTATTCCAAAACAATAAAATCAATAATGCCGATTTATTTTTATTATTCGAAAATAATAAGAAAAATAAATGTTTTGCAAAAATTATACATAGAAAATCTGAAAATATGTTTTTAGATATTTTTCCTTACGACTACTATCATTCGTCGCTATCCAAAGAAGAAAAATTTGCATTATCTGAAAAAATTACAGAAGCAAGAAAAACCAAACCAAAAAGTTCAGATAGAACCGAATCTGCTATGAGAGAGCGTTTTACAGAAATAACCTCAAATATTATATTAGATAACAAAACGCCAAATAAAGAAGATAAGCCTGCAATATTTATGGGGATTGATTTTCCGCATAATTGGAAAAACAAAGTATACGATTGGGAAAATATTTTTCCGCTTAA
Organism: uncultured Vampirovibrio sp.; assembly: GCA_964431115.1. Lineage (GTDB taxonomy): Bacteria > Cyanobacteriota > Vampirovibrionia > Gastranaerophilales > Gastranaerophilaceae > CAG-196. The sequence goes on along the minus strand of CAYSIO010000008.1, from coordinate 11,670 downwards.
AGAAATTCTATTTGAAGGTAAAGAGTTCTTAGCTCCAAATATGTTTGAAGAAATTTTAACAAGCATTTATGGAGATTACACAAAAATCCCTAAAAACTCTTATCCAAGACATACAAGTTATTTAACTATGGGAAAAGAAGAAAAAGCTTTTCTTGAGGAAATTACTAAATGAGCAATGAAAAAAAATCAAGAAAATTGTTTAAACACAAAGTCGCTCCATTTTTTATGGGAATAAAATCTGCAATATATAATTGCAAAAAAAATATTATAAATCTGCTTCCTCTAAAAACTCCGATTATAAAAGAAAATACCTTCATTGTTTGGGAACCTTGTTCAAAATCTCATGCAGAAGTTGTTCCCGGTTTTGTAAAATATTTTCATGATTTAGGCTATCACGTTTCTGTCTTAGTCGATAAAGATCGCCTGAAAGAAGGACTCTTCTGCAAATATGATTTAGATAATATTTCTTACAACAAAATGTCAGCTGATGAAATAAAAAGATATTTTTCAGAATCTGATTTGAGAGATATTAAAGGCGTTCTTGTCACCACAATGGGGAAAATTTGTGATTGCGAAAACCCGGAAAGTGCTTATGATTTCTTTAATCCGAATGTCGACAAGTCTAAGCTACATTTTGTAGAACACGAAGCCAGTTTTGCTATCAATAAAGGTACTTGGAATGAAAAATTGGTCACACTTAGAGAGTTAAATTATCAAGGTGCAAAATCTGTTGTAATAAATCCGCATTACTTTGGAGAAGTAACTTTAAGACCTAAAAACGAAGTTACAAACTTTATTACCGTAGGGACTTTAAAGCCACGTAAAAAAGATTGCGGAATGATTATCGATGCTGTTGAAAAGCTCCATAATAAGGGAATACATAACTTCAAAATAACAGTTGTAGGAAAAGGCTCGCTTAAACATTTACCAAAAGAAATCAGAAAATATTTTGATATAAAAGGGCGTTTACCTTTCAACAAAATGTATAATGAAATCGAAAAAGCTGATTTTATGCTAACAGCTTATGACGACAAAAACTTCGAGCACCAAAGATACATAACAACCGGAACGAGCGGTAACTTTCAGCTCATTTATGGATTCCTAAAACCTTGTATACTGGTAGAAAGCTTTGCGCCTATTAATAGATTTAATGAAAAGAATTCAATTCTTTATAAAGAGCCTAAAGATTACGCTGAAGCATTGGAAAAAGCTATTAATATTGATTCCACTGAATATGCAATTATGCAAAGCAATCTACAAAAAACCGTATCCGAAGTTTATAATGATTCATTAAATAATTTAAAAGGGGCTTTGAATGACTAATATTCCTGTTGTTTTGTGCTTTGACTCAAGAATACTACTTGGCGCAGCGGTTACAATAAAGAGCCTCATTGATTGTGCCAAAGAAAGCACCGGCTATGACATAAGAATTTTACATTCGGATTTGAGTCTAGAAAATCAGAAAAATTTAACTAAGCTAGTAGAAAATTCAAGACATAATATCGCTTTTCATTATATTAACCCAAAACTTTTTGAAAAAGCACCAAAATCAAAAGGCTCTTGGACGGAAATTGTATATTACAGATTTCTAACTGCCAATATTTTACCTGAATATGAAAAAGCAATTTATTCAGATGTAGATGTTTTGTTTAAAGATGATTTAACAGAATTATATAATACCGATATTTCAGAATACGAATTTGGCGCGGTGAGGGCAGAAAAAAATTCACCAAACACCATCGGACATAAATATTTTGAAGAAAACAAAAACGAATATATTTATTGGTCCGGTCTGATGTTAATAAACAACAAAATTTTTAGAGAAGAAAAAACTTTAGAAAAACTTCTGACAAATGCAGAAAAATTCGATGAAAAACTAAAATTCTTTGATTTGGACTTAGTGAATATTACTTGCAGTAGGATTAAAGAACTCCCTCTTAGATATTGCTTATTACAAAGTTTAGCTTATCAAGATGAATTTAATTCCGCAAAAGAATATAAATATTTAAAAGAAATTTATACAGATAAAGAAATCCAAGAAGCAAAGAATAATCCTGCAATTATTCACTATGCAGGCAAGCCCGGCAAGCCTTGGAGAATGAAAAAAGTTTATCCGGATTATCAAGAATATATTAATAAATTACCTAAGAATCTACAAAAATATACTTTTAGGGATTTAAGAAAAAAACTTTTTAGTAAGGTATAAGATGAACTCATTAAAACTACAAAACTCAATATTTAAAATATTTATTGAACTTTTTATTTGGAATAAAAAAACTCGTTCCAAAGTTAAAGCAAATTGGGCTAAATTACATCTAAAAAAGCATGTAGACAATGCCATTCAAACAACTGCTATAACACCGGTTGAAACCGGTAGCGAAAAGCCTATGATTTGGCAATATTGGCATCAAGGGATTGAAAACGCACCATTAATTGTTAAAAAGTGCATAGAATCAACAAAAAAACATCACCCAGATTGTGATATTAGGGTTCTTTCGTTTGATACGATTAATGATTACATCACCTTGCCTCAAAGATATTATGATTTATTAGAACAAAAGAAAATGCCGATTGCGCATTTTAGTGATATGGTAAGGCTTTATCTTTTGACAACACATGGCGGAACTTGGGTTGATTCTACTATTTATTTTACTGACAAAATCCCGCAAAGCATATTAAATTCAGAATTTTGTACAGTACAAAAAGACCCTGAAACAGATAACTTTGGGGATAGAATGTCTTGTTATTTTATCCATGCAAAACAAGATTCTGTCTTTGCACACCTTACAAGAAACGCTCTGGAAAGTTATTGGAAAGAAAACGATTATTTAGTTCATTATTTTATATTTGAACACGTTGTCTCAATGATTGCTGAATCTTCGAAAGAGTTTGAATCTGATTGGGCAAAAATGGAATATCTTAGCGCTGACGATTTAAGTTATTTCAGACAGTTTTTATACAAAGATTTTGACTCAAAAACTTATGAAAAAATCAAAGAGAAAGCTTTTATGCATAAGCTATCATACAAAATTGTAAAAGACGAATCTTCCGGTAACACTTTTTACGACAAAATTGTAGGAGTTTGAAAATTATGAATAAGTTTAAATATTTAAAACTAAAAATATTAGACAAATTACATCTTACAAGATATTGGAAAAGAACAAGAAAATATAACGTCGGAAAACACACATATTTTTCTCATAGTACACATATCGCTAACAAAAAAGATGTATATATAGGAAAATATTATTCCCTTGCAAACGGAGTCTGTATTGGTGTTGGGAATCATCCATATGAAAATTTAACAACACACCCTTTTATATATATGGATAATGATATCCAGCTTTACGGAGATATGCCGGTTGCAAAAGAAAATAAAACGGCCATGCCGGAAGGTAATAAAACAATAATAGGTAATGATGTTTGGATTGGACACAATGCAATTGTCTTAGACGGAGTAAAAATTGGTGACGGTGCAATCATCGGCGCCGGAGCTGTTGTTACAAAAGACGTCGAACCATACGCTATTGTTGGCGGAGTACCTGCAAAAGTTATTAAATATAGATTCGCAAAAGAAATAATTGAACAGCTTTTAGAAGTTAAATGGTGGGATTTGCCATATAAAGTAGTTGCAAAACTCCCTTTCAAAGATGTAGAAAAGTGTATTTCTATAGTTAAAGAATATAGAAATACTCATTCAATCTGAAAACGAACTATTCCAACCCATAAAAATGCGGATAACCTTCTCTAAACGCTTTTACAATCGCTTTTGAGAAACGTTTTGGTGTATCCCAATATGCTAAATGCGCAGTCACAAAGGTTCTTGGAACATAGTTATTTGATTTGTTATAGATAAACCCTTTATTAATTCTTCTATTCATCATGCCGGGAATGTTTTGCTGTAATTTTTGATACGTAAAGTTTTCAGCATTAGAAAACCCAAACGGGTCATTGCTGTAATTTACTGTCAAATAAAAGACATCGTTTTCAATAACAGATTTTGCCATTAATGTTGAAAGAAAATTAATACTTCTATTGTCATCCAGAAAATCCGAATAGAATAATCTTGCAGGAGATGCAAATCCAACAACTCCTTTAACCGTTCCACCTTTAAAACAAGCCTTTCGAGTATAAGAATCAAGGTTTACATAATTTTTCTTAAAAACATTTATATCTTTATTCGGTAAATATTTACCTGTTTCTAAATCATACCTGACTAAATCTGCATCCACTAAAGCATCAAAACAAGTTGGTTGAACCGGAGTTTGGGCAATAAAATCTTCTATTTCCGTATTGTATTTACCTTTTGCAATATCTATAGGAATTATTGAATCAGATTTATTCATATAATATTGATACGTAACAAAGGAACCCGCACTATAGCCTAAAAGTACAACTTTATTACCTTTTGCGACTTCTGCATTGACAACAACATGCAAATCATCTAAGACTTTTGACATGTTTTGTGGCTTTTGCACCCAAACAGCATCATGCAGACAATGTGCAAAAATAGAACGAGCTTGGTGAGCAATTTTTGGAGAATATTTGCTTGCAGATTTCAGATCTCTATCCAGAGTCTCTACTACTTTTAAGCTTCTGTCTCCCCAATAAAAGGTTACAGGCTCAGGATTGATTACAAATTCTCCGTTTTTGAGAAAGATTTCTTTTATCATTTCATCTTCTTCAAATCGTTTTTTTATTTGCGGATGAAATTTCTTCACATCTTCCACAAAAGCTGTTTTAAATTTGAGTCTGTTATTATAGGCTAAGTTATTTGAACCGTTTATATAAATAAAAGTTACACCGATAGGATTCTCTACAGCTTGAGCAACATTTATACCTACGAATGCAAACAAAAACGCAGAAAATAACATCACAATCTTTTTCATAAACAAACTCCTATCTTTACGTAAAAGAATTATAACAATATACTTTCATTTTTTCAATTAACAGCAAAAAAAATTTTTACCGGTTTTTATTTCGTTAAAGGAGAATTTTTTTATGTCAAAAATTAAATTTAATCCGACACAAATCTCAAAAGCACAAAAAAGTTTTGAAACTTTTTCATATAACACCATAAAATTAACAAAAAAGTCTAAACCAATTAATCCGTTAGCATTTTCAAATCAGCTACGTGAAATAGGAGATCTTTTTATAAAAGAAAATCAACAAGAGGGAATGAACAATCTCACAAAAAGATTGGCAGAAACACTTGTTTCACTGAAAAATCACCAACTTGCAGGAAGAATATACAGCTATTTAATTAAATTCAACAAAGATGACAGAAAACTTGTAGAAGAATACGCAACAAATGCTCTCATCATAGCAAAAAGACTTCATGATCCCGTGCATACAATGGCAAGAGCTAATGATTTGAAAGAAATTTACAAATTTACACAACCTAACAGCAACAAACATTTGAGTGTGCTATATGATGAAAAAAGAGCTTTAAATAATATTGTAAAAGATTATGAAGGAGCAAAGAAAAGATATGCTTCTGCTCATACCGAGATGAAGCCGGTAGAAAACTATGAAGCACAACTCGCAGGTATAAAAATTGAAATCGCAGAATTATTGATAAAAAGAGAAGAAAAGGGTGCTGCAAAAATAGAACTGGAAGAAGCTCTTAAGATTTATGAAAAATTTGGAAAAGGTCCAAATGCAGAAAAAGCAGAAAATCTATTGAAGAAATTGAATAATTGAAAATTGTATTAAAACACTCGGTTTGAGAAGAAATAACTGTGGGTTTGATAAATTTTGTTGGGTTGTACCCAATCTACCAACTTTTATAGTTACGTAGGGTGCATTGCAATGCACCCTTAAAACTTACCTCTTACCTCTCTTTCGTGCGTTACAACGCACGCTACTTATTAACTTAAAAAATAATTCCGAGAGGGTTGTGCTTGATGTGTTTTGACACTTGGTTTGAGGCAAAAGAACAGTGAGATTGATAATTAATTTAGTCTTTCAATAATTCTTAAGTATTCTTTTTGTGCTTCTAAAACCATTTCTGAGATAAAATTAATAAATGGTTGGAAATTGTTATGATTAGAAGCCTGTAATGCTCTTATATAATCTGCTCGTACTACAGGTGGAATAATTGTTATATTATATCCGGCTTGCAAAAGAGCCAAATTCATGATTAATCTGGCAACTCTACCATTACCGTCAATGAATGGATGTATATTTACAAATAAAGCATGAATCATTGCCGCAAACTCTACAGCATGCAAATCTTGTTTTAATTGAGGTAACTTTGAAATAAATTCTTTCATCTTATCATCTAATTCTTTTGGCAAAGGGAAATCAACATTAGAACCAGTCACAATAACAGGTTTTTGTCTATAATTCCCTGCATTATTAGAATCAATTTTTGCATAAAATACTTTATGTAAGTTTTTAATATTTTCTTCTGTAATAATATCTGATTTCGCAAGTTCTAATAGTTCATTGAATGCTAAAGAGTGACCTAAAGTTTCTAAATGGTCTTTCATTGGCTTACCACTTATTGTTAACCCGTCTTCTATAACTACTTTTGTTTCAGCAAGGTCAAGAGTATTACCTTCTAATGCATTAGAAGAAAAGGTTAAGCCAATTCTATAATATTCTTGAATTTGTTTGAGAATATCTTTTGACAACGGGCTAAAACTATCAATTTTAGCTTTTAATTCATCAATTTCTTGCAATCTATTTTGATACATAAAACTTTCCTCAAGAGTATTATAGCATAAAAATTGCTTTTACTTTTGAGAAGAAAGAACAGTGAGTATGGTGAATTTTGTTGGGTTGCACCCAACCTACAGGCTTTTTACGGGCTTGGCTCAAACCCCCTCTCCAGGAAGCGATAGCGGAACGCAAGGAGTTACGTAGGGTGCATTGCAATGCACCCTTAAAACTTACCTCTTACCTCTCTTTCGTGCGTTACAACGCACGCTACTTATTAACTTAAAAAATAATTCCGAGTTGGTTTTATGTTGTTTCGCTTTTATATTGGATTATTGCTCCACACTCCGCAGTCGTTCACTCCATTTGCTAATGCAAATTAACATTCACTTTGCTCCGTGCTACTTCGGCGTTCCTTCACTTCGTTCAGTCAGTGTAAACACACACATGGTTTGATTACTTGTCACAAATGGTTTGATAGTTTTGGGCAAAATAAAATCAAAAAAGCAACTTTAATCACACATTTTATGCTAGAATAAAGCTATGAGAGATTTTAAAGCTAAAAAATACAATAATTTTGAAGAATTTAACCAAGATGGTCGTTATTTAGCTGAATATATCAGAAACAACACTTTAGATATGGCTGATTCTGAAAAAATAAATTATGCACGTTTTGTGTTTGATAAAACAATTTTGAATAGTTGCATTAAAGTCGGGCAACTTTCAGAAGACATTAAAAATCTTTTAAATTGTTCTAATTGTGAACTCAAATTTTCTATGGATAATATGATTAAAAATCGTTTAGCTCATCCTGAAGTTACAGATGACGATTATAGCAAAATCCCTTCTATTATTAAATCTCCGTCAAAATACTATAAATCCAAAAGCGGTTATGATGTAATTTTATTTAAAGCTGATGAAAAATATTATAAATTAGTTATTAAAACAACTAAAAACAGAAAAGAAAACTTTGTTAAATCGTTGCATCTATTAAACGCTGACAGGTATCGTAAATATTAAACAATAAAAAAGATAGTCTTGATTATGTGGGCTTGCTCCACCACTGTCGCCTGTTGGCTCGGTTGCAAGATTTACCGTATCAAGACTATCTATAAATATTATAAACTATAATCTAGCTTTTTCAACCTATTGTTTTTATTAAGACTTTACGATTTTAACATTTTGTAATGTTTATCTATAAACAAAGCAATTTTGGTGTGTAAAAAGACTTTATATATTAAAGAGGACTTTATGAGTGGAAATATAAAAACTAATTATTTATATTTTAGATATGATTCTGATGTAGACACAGAATCTAGAGATGTAATTAAAAATTATGTCAAAGATTTAATAAAAAAATCAAAAAATAAAGAATTCTTTTCTAATATTAATGTTTTTATAACTAAAGATTTAAAAAAAAGCTCGCTACAAGGTGTTCATAATAAAAAACTATTTGAATACCTTGTAGATCAGAAAAATGGCGTACAAGGATTAGCTATTAATCCTGCTCTAAATAATGATAAATTAGAAATTTTCATAAAAATAGAAAATAGTGTCATGGGGTTATTTGATACACAAATACCAGCTGCTGAATTAAAAAATAATACTACACATGAACTTGGACATTTATTTGATTATTATTACGGGGCAAATCATAATAGTAAAACAGTAAGTAAACTCAGTAATTATAATATTCCAAAAGCTGAGTGGGGTAGAATAGCAGAAGAATATATGAATAATTGTAATTTAAGTGATTCTGAGGAATTTAAAAAAGCTTGGAAAGCAGATGTTGAAAGTTTAGGTCAATTAAGTTATTTTGAACGTAAATATACAGAATATAAATTAGGGTATTCTAATCCCACAAATTACAGTAAAATTGATATAACCGATGGAATAGATGATAATGAAATGGCTTTAGCTGATATTGACAGATCTGAAACTTTTGCACAATTGTTTTCTTATGCGTTAGGTAATGAAGCTAATGGTATTGAAGATGAAAAATTTACTAAAAATACTTTTAAAAACACCTATGTAGTAGTAAAAAATTATATTGAAAAATTTTTAGGAATTGAATGTGAATAAACCTTTGCTTACATCCTCCATTAATCTTTTAAAATATAATTTGTTAAGAGTTGTAGGTTGAGTGAAACCCAACAAATAAAATGTTTTCAATATTCTCAAAAGCAACTTTTAATGGACTTGGCTCAAGTTCCCTCCTCTCGGGGGAGGGTTAGGGTGGGGGCTGATTTTTGATTGATTTCAATGAGTAACAAAAGTCACTTTTCGTCCGTTTTGAAAATCAATTTTCCACTCACTTCCAACCGCCATGATTTAGTATTGTTGGGTAAGTGTCTTGGATTATTCGGGGTGTCGGCGGAGTAACGTCCGACCTCCACCTTACGGGCTAGGCTTTGCCGTCGCCCTACCGAAAATCCGCTATGCCCAACTTACAAAAAAGCACTTCCGACCAAATTGGACAATAAAATACACTTGATGTAAATACACACATGGTTTGATTATTTGTCACAGATGGTTTGATAATTTTGGGCAAAATGAATTCAAAAAAACAACTTTTATGTTCTAATTAATATTTGACAGGACACTCGATTAGGTGTAATATAATAACATTCAATTAGGTGTAAAAATGGAACAAGATTTTTTAAAAGGTTTTAGTCTTTGTCATATTGATTCAAATATTCACAATATTCTCAGAGAAAGACGTGTTATCTTGGGTTTAACTCAACAACAAGTGGCTGATAGAGCTAAACTCGTAGTACAGCAATATCAAAAACTAGAAAGTGGGGAACGCAAGATTATGTCAGCCTCCTTCAATATTGCTTGTCGAGTAATAGAGGCACTCGAAATGAATGTGTCGGATTTTTACCATGGGGAATACATGTTAGGCGAAGAAATCTATTCTTCAAAAGAAGGTTTTAGGTATAAGAAAACAGGAAAACTAATCAACGAAGATGTTGTTTAATTACTGTTCAAAAGGAGTTTTTATGGATATTTATGATAAATTAGAACATCTTGCAGTTAGTGTACTTACAGCAACTCGTATGCGTTCAGCTGTTGATAGAAACAACTCCTCTGCAACTGCATTCAAAGAGGGTATAAAGCTGATTGAATTTCATATTGATGATTTAAAACGTGAAGTTATAAAATTTTATGAAGAACAAATTTTAAATTCAGATGATATTTTATCTGAAGCAATATACAAAAGTTTATTGAGCTATTATGATGCTAACGGCGATAACCAAGAAGTAATTAATAAAATTTTGGCTCAAAATAAGAAAAATAAATTTAAAAAATACTGTATTAATAATTTATTAGAAAACGCTGAAATAAATTCACAAGAGATAAATCAAGCTCCTAAAACACAGGGCAAAAGGATTAAAGAAATTAGGAAAGCACTTGGCTACACGCAACAAGTTTTTGCAGATATATTAGGGGTTTCAAAGCAATATTTTTCAAGGGTTGAAAACAATATAACCGAATTAAGCACAGGAAAACTCCAAATATTAATTGAAAAATGCAATGTGAATGCTAATTATGTTCTATTAGGTAGGGGAAATATGTTTTTAAATTAATATATTAAACAAATAGAATAGCACTCAGATTAAATAAATTTGAGTGCTATTTTTTATAAAATTTATTCACTAATTGGAGTTGGAATATACTGTCGTAATTCCATATCTGAAAGCATCAATATTTCGCTAAAAAGCAGATGTTCCTCACTAAATTCCTCGTTTGAATCATCTGGAATATCGGTTAATCTAAATCCGGCATCAGCCCAATTAATGGTTTTAATTAGTATATCGCCTGCGTTTTTTAGTTCATCGTTAAGTTCTTCAAAATCTGATATTTTTTCGATTGCAGGCACTAATTCATTTTTCACAGAGTTGTTAATATTCTTGAATAGAATATTTAAAGCTACATTCTCGCTTGTAATTTGACAACCTTTGTCGGATAAATCAACCATTCTTGTTGCAATTTCGATTGGCGATTCCTCCTCGTTTTCGTTTTGGGTTTCAATACTACCCGTTTCCATAACTTCTAAGTTTTCGTTTTCCATTTTACCTTCTTTCTACCCTCTTTTAGGGTATTAATACGTTAGCTCGTTAAACAAAAAATAGAAGTATTTGTGTTGATTTCGTATCAATTGTTTTTAAATTAAAACAAGAGGTTCAATTGAACCTCTTGTTTTGTTTAATATTATTTTGCAGTTTATTGATATCGACCATCTCCTCTATCATATAAATAAGTATCTGCTTTATAGTAATCGAAGAAACTAAAATTACTATTATCAATTTTATCGCCCTGATTAGCTTCTACCCATATAAATTTAGTTTCTTGGGTTGCTCCATTAGAAAGTTGTCTTTGGGGTTCAAAGCTAAACCTATCTTCATCTCTTGTAAAAATACTAGTGTGCCTAGCTTTTACAGTACAATTTTGGCTACCTGCGAAAAGGTATTTATCATCTTGTCCTGCCACATCAGTTATAGTGGCACCTCCTAAACCTGAAAATACAACAGTTTTATCTTTATTAACAGTTACTTGTGCTTCGTTGCCTTGAGCTTGAGTTTTATAAGTTATAGTTGTTCCATCTTTTAGTTCAACAGTATGTGTTCCGTCTTTTTGACCTGAAGATTTTACATTATTTCTATCATATTGTACTCCACCAATAATAACTTTTTGAACTTGTCCTGTCATAAATCATTCTCCTTTTTTAATATGCTCGTGTAATTTTTATTTTGCAGATGTAACATAATTACAATTGTGTTACCTTTTTGTCACTTTTAAATATGCTTAAAACACTATTAATTACTGATTAAAAGGAGTTTTTAACGTGTGCATAAAAAGTGTAAATTTTATTAAGATTTGTAACGAGTTTAATTTGTATTTAATCAAAAAAGGCAATTTTTCAGGATAAAAATACTTTAAAAACATGTAACACAATTGTAATTGTGTTACTTACTATGTAACAAAATGAGGGTTTTGGTGGCA
>CAYSIO010000007.1:0-17309 GCA_964431115.1 uncultured Vampirovibrio sp. | reverse complement strand
TGTAAAAATTACCCTTCTCATCCTTTAACTGTTATTCCGGAAGACTGTGGGTATTACGGCGAGTTTTTTATTAAATCTGAAGAAATAAAACAAAAGGTTCGCAAATATAAAGAAGAAATTGTATATTACGAAGCAATGATTGCTTCCGGATGCAAAGAAGAAAAAGTTTATCTTAAGATTATAGATTCATTAAACAGATTTATTGATAAATATGCACCATTTGGTTCGCGCGAGTGGTAATTTTAATATTTCTTTACAAAAAACGCAATTATTTCCTAAATATATACTTTATATATTTAGGAGAAGCTATGGCATTTTATAATTCATTTTTAAATTTTAATAGTTATACGCCAATGTTTAACTTTGGTTGCTTTAATATGCCAAGTTTCTTCTCCGGTTTCTCCCCTTTTGGTTGTGTTAATTTCAGACTCAACAATTTTGGTTACAATAATTTTGGTTTAAATAGCTATAGCTTTAATAATGTATTCCAAATGCCTTTTATGCAAATGTCTTATCCGGTATCTAATAATGTCGGAGCAAGTGTTTTTACTGGATTTACAAACAACAGTTGGCAGAATTTAAACTTTCAAACGTCAACTTTCGATAGTTTTAACAGAAGCTCATTCTCAGACTACAGTTGGAATATGCCTGTAAAATTCACACCGACTTCCGTACCAAAAAGCAGCTCAGACGAGAAAGTGTATAATAGTGACAAGGACATTTATGCTTCAAATAATGCCGATTTTTTAAGTGGATTAACCGATGAGATGCAAGATAAAACCAAAAAGTTGATAGCATACGCAAATAAAGAGGGCTACGATGTGAAAATTATATCCGGATATCGTACCCAAGCAGAGCAAAAAAATCTTCAGGCAAGATATCAAAATGAACCCGGACGTGTTGCAACAAATTCAGCACACTGTCAAGGCAAAGCAATAGATATAACCGTTACCAAAAACGGAATAGAATCTGACGAAGGATATGAATTATTAGGCAATTACGCAAAGAGTAATCTTGGACTCCGATGGGGCAATGACTTTACAAGCTACCGCGAAAGGTGGCATTTCGATTGTAGGAGCGCTTAAAGTTTATAACAATAATTGTGTTCCTAAAATGATTCTATGAGAATCATCTTTAGCTTCGTTATTGCAATAAACGTAATTGAGCATTAATTTTACGGCTTGTCCTTTAACAAAGTAATTTATACCCGCCGTGTATTCTTTTTGCATGTTGTCAGAAATATCCAAGTTTGGTCTGTATTGGTCATAACGTCCTATAATTTGAAATTTTGGAGTTATTCTGTATCCAAGCGTTGCATACAGACCTTCTGCTTTATTTGAGGAAATGCCCTTTGCACCGTTATAGCCGTCAGCTTTTCCCCATTCAAAATTTGCATATAAGTTCTTATATTCATAACTTGCATATGCGCCAAGAACGGTATAGCTAATATCGTTTTGCCCTGCAGTTATGCCGCTGCCCAATTTTAGTCGACCGTATTTACCATTGGTTTTACCAAGAGGTTTTAAAGATACCCAACCTGCAAATTCCGCACCCGGAAAGAATTTTCTAAAATATGTATCAGAACTATAACCGCCTAAGTCATATTCAACTAAATCATATTTTCCTTTTATTTTTACCCCTAGCTTACGTACATTCCCAAAATTTCTTGAAATTTGAGGACGAGTAACAAACGGTAGAACCGTTGATGATTTCGCAGCTTCGTAGCCGGTTGCAACTCTTGTATTACCGACAATTATAGTATGATGTGGGATTGCCGTATTCGCTATGTATATATTACTTGGTAAATATTGAAAAAATTTATACTCATGTTGTGGATTAAACCTTAAACGTAATTCGTAATAAGTTTTATTATCTCTAAACTTACCGTTTATACCGGCATCAATATTGTTAAAACCATAAGTGAAGTCGTTATCATCCGGATAAAAGTCCATATCTGCGTATGCTCTGTATTGAGCAAATAAATGCATAGTTTTAACCGGCGAATTTTCGAATTTTTTAGTTAAAATTTCTTCAAGGAGATAATATGATTTTGATATATCCGTTGATTCCTTCGCTCTGATTTCAGCAATTTTTTCTCTGAGAGTCTTTCCGCCCATATCAAAATACCACTCGTCATCAGTAATCACATCGTCATCAGCGAGTGTAGATTCTTCTGTTTCACCGTCAATATCCAAAATAACTTCTTGAATTGCAGAAGCTCTCGGGGTGATTAAAAATAATGCTATTAATAAAACTATACCGATGATAAATCTCATAATTAAAAATTGTACCATGTTTTTTTGAGTTTTTGCAAAAGGTCAATCAAATAGATGATTTTTGGTTTTTATCTACATTAAACGTGGGATTTTTATTACAACCATAATAAAAAAAACATAAAGCTACTATATAATGTTATTAGTGGAAATATTGACTTTTGACACTATCCCATTAAACAGATAAAAACAACATAATATAGGAGAACATACTATGGGTATGGCAGCTTCTCAAGCCAGATATTTAGCTCTGGTAGCAAGAAAATCAAATTGTGAATATGAAGGACAACAAATTAACCAAGCTCGAACAGCTTTGTCCAATCAAAGTGCAAATCTTTTCAATCAAATGCTTGGCTTAAGCGTACCTGTTCCCCCAAGCACACAAGATTTTACAAAGACTCAATATTCATTTAAAGACGGTGTTAATTCTTCAACAATATCAAGTTGGGAACAATTGTCAGCAGCAGACCCTGAATACAACTACGTAGTTACACACTACTATTACACCGATCAGTATACCGGTTCTCAAAAAATGATGAATGATCCTCAAGTGCAGTTCACGGCAAATACAGCAACAGCTGCTGAAATTTCGGCTCTTCGTGCAGAAGTAGCGGAAGCTGAAAGAGAACTTGCAAACGCTAAAGCAGCCTGCGAAACTGCCAAAGAAGACTATGATGCCGCAATATCCGCCCTAAGTGCAAAAACATCCGAAGCTTCTAACCTTGCAAATCATGCAACAGCAACAGAAGTGACTGCTGCAAGCTATAATGACGGAACTGACACATTTACACTTACAACAGCAGGCGGTAGTACTAATTATGTTTCTTATGACAGCTTAACAGAAGCTGAAAAAGCGACATCAGACGCAATAATTAATAATCTGATTAGTGTAGGAGCATTACCTGACAGTTATGCTACAAATAAAGCCGGTCTTTATTTTACTAATGCAGGAGCTGCTTTCGCTTATCAAACAGATTTAACTGATATCGTAACAACCGGAAGCGGTACATTGAATACTTATGGTGATTCTAAAGTTGCAGGCTATAATTCTGAAATAGATTCTTTAAATGCTCTTAAAAATTTAACCGAAGCTGCTTACACAGGAGCTACGGCAAGACTTGAAAATGCAGAACTGGACTACAACAGTGCAATTGAGGCTTATGACGCTTTACAACATCCGGAATATGTTGGTAACAGCCAATTAACAGCAATCGCATCTTTAACTTCAGATCAAGAAGCTGAAATAAGACAAATTGTTTTGGATATGCAAAAAGAAGGAATAACTTCAGATATAATCAATTATTATAACCCTACTACAGGTGAATATACAGGTGGATTATATTCTTTTAAATCTAACGGTATAACTTATTTCACAACATATTCAGACTTAGAAAAATCATATGCAAGCGGGACCGGCATAAACAATATTGACGGACAAAATAAACTTGCCTACTATAACGCAAGTTATGTTTCCACAAAAATTGAAAAAACAGAAAAGGCTCTCATAGAAACAGACGGAGCCGGTAGATTCACAAGTATACGTTTTGAAGACAATTCTTTAACATATACGCTTGCAATGGAAACAGTAACTGATGACGCGGCATATCAAGACGCAATGAACCAATACTATTATGAGAATGCGAAGTATGACAAAATGGTTCAAGACATTAACGCAAAGACATCAATTATTCAACAAGAAGACCAACAGCTTGAATTAAGGTTAAAACAGCTTGATACAGAGCAAAGTGCCCTATCTACAGAAATGGAAGCAGTTAAGAAAGTTGTTGACGACAACGTTGAAAGCTCATTCAAAACATTCAACGGCTAGTGATTAAATGGAAAATGGAAAATGATAAATGGAAAATAATTACAAAATTAAAAATTTTCAATTTTCAACTTTCAATTTTCAATTAAAAAAAACAATTTAAAAAAGTACAAAAAGAAGAAAGCAAAAATATGGCTTATAAGAATGACGGATACTTAGTAATAGCAAACAGATACGGCTCTGCATCAGGAGACGCAAAATCTATGTTGTATGAAACATATGACAGATTAAGAGATTTAACTGTTGCTGGTTCCGGTTCTTCAGGAACAGGTTTTGAAGCTGCCGGAGGATTCTTATATCAACTTGCGAGTTTATTTGCACCATCAGCGTTTATGACAACTTTAGGCGGTACAACTGCCATGAATATACCGGGAACATCTTATTGGACTCAATATTCAGGCGGTGCAGGCGGATTAACCGGAACATATTCATCATTCGGTGTGAATAGTTTAGGTAACTACTCAGGATTCCCGAGCGGTTTTGCAACAAGCTTGAGTGGCTATACAACCGGCGGAGCATCATCCATCGGAAACCTTTTATATGGATACGGTTCATCTGCTGGTTCTCCGACAGGTTTTGCGTCAGGAATAGGCAGTATTGCCGATATTGCAAGTACTGCCGCATACGGCGTAGGAACAGCAAACGGTTACGGAATCGGAGCTTCTAATATTTTAATGCCACTTGCCGGTATTGTATCAGGTTGGGGTGGTATTATGACTGCAGCTGCTCCATATTTGGGTTCTTTTGGTTTACCTGCGGTTGTAATGGGTAACTTGATGCAAGGAACATCTTCTGCAGCATTGTCTGCATATCAGTCAGTCTCTCAGAATGTTTTGTCTAACGCTGATACAATTCTTTCACAGAAAGTTGCTAATATTGAGACAGTTTGTAAAATGCTTGATACACAAAGTGATATCGTAAGAAAAATGTTAAAAGACGATATGGAAAGCAAGAGCAAACAAATAGATGAATTATAATAAATAAGAAACAATGCAAGGACGTACGTTTTTCAGAATTATGATAGATAACCTTTTTGTTAACAATGTTATAAGTAAAACATTGTTAGCTTTAGTAAATTTTTGTAAAGAACAGAGCTATTACAATAAGAAAGAATTAAAGTTTTTAAAAAAAATGCCGTTAATTAAGACAGAAAATAGTAATACATATAATAAACGATTCGTTTTTAATAACGAAAAAATATCCGGAGTTAGCTATAAGCAACATGTTAACATTTGTAACAAATAACCTAAAAATTAAGCAATTATTTGAGTTTACATGTTTTATAATACATGTAGAATCAGATTGTATAGGAGCATAGCCTATGCGTGAAGAACTACAAGATACAGTAAAACGCCTAATAAATTTTATGAATTTTGCTCGTTCTTTTTTTCAACGAAAAAATCCATTTAAGGCACTACTGGTGAGTTTACTGACAAGCCTCAAGGAAATGCTTACTATACGCCAAAAGTTAAAAATGGCAAAGTATCGTGTAAATTATCACAAGCACCAACTATACAAAATGGAAAGCTTGATTGCAGAAAGTAACGAACACACATTCCTAAAAGGCAAAAACTTGAACGAAACAAGATAAAACCGGAAGGACAAGTGTTATGGGATTAATATCGTCAACCTTCAGAACAATGTACCTTACAGCTTATAAGCTCACATTGGAATCGAAGATTCAGTGGATTACGACCGCAAAAATGGAGCTTGTAGCGTCTTCTGATGAAATTCTCTCTTTAGGCAATGATTTGGATCCGGAAAATCCTGCTGTTAAACAGTTAGAAGCTCGAAGAGATAAACTTACAGTTTTGGAAAAACGTCTTGATTTACAAATGCAAGAGTATCAAAACAGACTTAAAATGGTAGATACTGAACTTCAATCTTGCCAACAAGCTGTAGATAGCGCTATTAAAAGTTCTTTCACTTATCAGCTATAAGGCGGAGTTGACATAACTTTTTAAAGGAGTATTATAGATATCCCAATCAATATATGTGTATGCTAGAAAGGAATGTAATATAATGATTCAGAATGTAAATTTTATGGCTAAAATGCCGACTGCTAATAAACTTGCAGAAGTTGCAGAAGTTGCAAAAGCTGATGCTGAAAAGTTTTTTGCCCATTCGACACCAATTAGAACTGTGGAACTTCCAAAATTTCCAAGCGGTTTAACAGAAGCAGAAATCAAAGGCTATTTAGCATCAAGGACAAATCTTCCTGCAGAGAAAGTTTCAGTCTTAGAAAAAGCTCAAGCTAAACTTGCAGAAGATTCTTACAGGCTTTCACACGGAAATCCTATTGAATAGAAAAGACCTCCAAAGGGTCTTTTTTTTTATGCAGTTATTATTTTATCCATTTGGATATCATGTTTCTCAGGATAAACTGAATCGATAACAAGATTTTTTGAAGTACAGACAAGTTTAGTTATATTTACTCCTTCTGCAAGAAACCTATCGTAGAACCCTCCACCATAGCCTAGTCGGTAATTATTTTTGTCTACAGCCAGAGCTGGAACTATCACTAAATCGATTAACTCTTTTTCAACGGCATCTGTTACTGGCTCTTTTGTTTTAAAACAAGAAACACATAATTCTTCTCCCTCATTATAAGGACAACAAAGAAGATTATCACCTTTGATTTTAGGGAGATAGAAGTTTTTTGTTTTATCGTTCAAGAGTGATAATAAATTGACTTCATACTTAAGAGGATAAAATATCATTATATTTTTTGCTTGTTGATATTCTTCCGTAATTTGAAGTTTTTTAACCAAAACTTGACTCAAAGATTCTATATCAAGTTTTTCTCGTTCACATTTTGCCCAACGACGGAGTTCTTGCTTTATCAAAATTAATCTCCTAAACTATTGCACCATGTGAAGCATCTTGAACTGTTCTGGCATATTTTGCGAGATACCCTTTTACGGTTACATTTTTAGGTTCCCATTTTGCTTTTCTTTCAGCAAGAATAGAATCCGAAACCTTCAATTCAAGAATGCGCTTATTAATATCAATTTCAATAATATCGCCGTCTTCTATAAGAGCAATTGTGCCACCTTCAGCGGCTTCCGGACAAATATGACCGACACAGATTCCCCGAGTTCCGCCCGAGAATCTTCCGTCAGTTATTAAGGCAGCTTTTGTTCCAAGCCCCTTACCGACAAGAAGTGATGTCGGGGCCAGCATTTCTCGCATACCCGGACCGCCTTTGGGACCTTCATAGCGAATAACTATAACATCTCCTGCTTCTATTAAGTCGTTTTCTAAAGCTGACATCGCATCTTCTTCTGAATCAAAGACTTTTGCCTTGCCTGTAAATTCATAACAAGAATCATCTACTGCTGAAATTTTTATTACGGAGCCATTAGGCGCGATGTTACCCTTAAGTATTCCCAACCCCGGTTTTGTTGTAAATGGTTCGGAGTATGGATGAATAACTTTTTCATCAACATAGGAATCTTTAACGATTTCACTTGTCTTTTGAAGTGTAACTCCCTCAAAATCTTTGAAAAGAGGAACATCTCTCAATAGAGTTTTTAATACGGCATTAACTCCACCTGCTTGATAAAAACCTGACATAGTAATAGTTGAAGACGGTTCAAGTTTCACAATTTGGTGGATTTTATGAGAGAGCTCCTCAAAATCTTTTAATGATACATCTATTTCCGCAGCATTAGCTAAAGCCAAGATATGCAAGAAGGAGTTTGTAGAGCCTCCCATCGCTAAGTCTGCTATAATTGTATTTCTTAAAGTATCTCTTGTTATTATATCCAAAGGCTTTTTATCTCGACGAACAAGCTCTACAATCTGTACACCTGAATCAAAAGCAATTCTGCGCTTATGAGACGAAACAGCCGCAGATGTTGCACAATAAGGCAAGCTCATCCCTAAAACTTCCGTTAAACAAGCCATTGTATTTGCCGTGTACAAACCTTGACAAGAACCTGCCGAAGGACAAGAAGCTTCTTCTAACTCCGATAAGCGTTTTTCATCAATAAATCCGTCCCTATACTTTCCGATAGCCTCAAAAGAGCCTGAAATCATAGTAAGTTTTTCACATTTACTTTCACCGTCCAACATCGGTCCTGCAGTTACAATAATAGTAGGAATATTTAATCTTGCGGCTGCAATTAGCATTGCGGGAGTTATTTTGTCACAATTAGAAAGCAGAACCAAACCGTCTAATTGATGCGCATTTGCAACTGTTTCAATACAATCAGCAATTAAATCTCTAGAAGGAAGTGAATAACGCATCCCTTCATGTCCCATTGCGATACCGTCACAGACTGCCGGAACTCCAAAAATAAAAGATTGCCCACCACCGGAATGGATTCCTTTCTCGATCTGACGTTCCAAATCTCGCATTCCTATATGACCCGGCACTAGGTCTGAAAAAGAACTCGCAATACCTATAAAAGGTCTGTCCATATTCTTTTTACTTACTCCTGTCGCCATTAAAAGACTTCTGTGCGGAGTTCTTGCTATCCCCTTTTTTATGTTATCACTTCTCATAAAATAACCTCTTTCCCATATAATAACACAGAAAAGAGGTTATTTATTAATATATTATTTTATACTGCGTATAAAGTTCCTAATCTACGAATTGCCTGTTGAGTCATAGCATCCATTTCTTCACCTTTTTCAGCCCTTTGTAAAACATCTTTTAAAATTTCTTCTTGACCTTGATTTGTTTGAGCTAAATTTTGAGCATCAATTTCATTTGCTACATCATCACCTACCAGAGCTTTGGCAGTCTTGCCAAACGCCCAACATCCGATTGCACCACCAATCATACCGATAACAGCGCCTATTGCCGTACCGACACCCGGACCAACTGCTGTACCTAATGTTGCGCCCCATTTAGCACCTGCCCAGATTGCAGCTGTTTCACCTAATGCCCATCCTGCAGTTTCTGCCACAGCCTTAGTCGTTGATTGTCCTAATTGTTTCCAGCCGGTTTTCTTATCTTTGCCAAATGCTGATTGTATTTTTGGTATACTCATCAATAAACAAACTGCACCGAAAGCTAAGCCAAGCTTACCCCCAGAGCGTTCAAAAGCCTTTTTGAAACTCATTTGAGAGTTTCTAAATTTCAATAAATTGTCCGCTTTATCACAAACACTCTTTCCGACTTTAGAAGTATCGTCAAGAACATCAGTCAATTTTGAGGTTACTGTTTGTGCTTTTTTATTAAAATTGTCTATCGGATGAACAAGCCATCCATTATTCATAGAGTTTACTTCGCGTAGTTGTTCAGCTATTTTAGCAACTTTTTTAACATCAATCTTACCTGAAGCATCAGGTTTTAAAGCTTCTTCTGCCAATTTAACTAATCTGCCAAATTCTGCTTGAGAATAACGTTTTCTAAAAGCTCCCAATTTCCATTTTGATCTTGATTCAGCTCTATGCATTTGCGCATATAACTCTTCCATTATTACATTATTTTCTTTCCAAGCGGTATTCAAAACAGAACCTGCTTGTTTAACATCTTTAAACAAACTATTTACAACCGATTTAGAATTTAGTGTGGTTGATAAATAGTTGTAAGGATGTGCCAGAATTCGTGGGTTCATCATTAATGCACCAAAACCTGCACCGGATGCAACCGCTGAGAACAATTTAGGGTTATATTCAAGTCCTTTTGCATAAGTTTTTACCAATGCATTTGCTTCTGAAGTTTTTAGACCTTGAAATATAGTTGCCTGTTCTGCAGATTGAGCTTGCGCTTGAGTTTGCTGAGCATATCCCTGAGGTATATTTTGCCCAAAACCTGTATTGTAATTATAAGGATATGAATAATTATTATTTGCACCATAAAAAGATGGATAATAAGCTTGATTAAGATAATTGCTTGCTCCGGCATAGCCGTTCAAATAGCTGGGAGCATTTACGCCGGTACCAAGACCTCCGTAAAGTTTCATTTCCATATTCATAAGTGAATTAATTGGTGCTACCATAACCTATCTATACCTATAAAATAACTAACCTTATATATATAAAGTTTTTTATTTCTGAAAAATTGCTCTTTTTGTAACAAAATATTAAGACGATTTATAATTGCAAGAGGGATAAAATTCTGATAAAATTTCTATATGGCAGATTTGGTAGAAAAATTAAAAGAAATCGGTTTTAATTCTTACGAAGCTAAAGTCTATATAGCTTTACTAAAGAAACATCCCGCAACAGGATATGAAGTCTCTAAACTTGCTAATATTCCACAATCCAGAACTTATGACACTCTAAAAGTTTTAGAAGAAAAGAATATCGTTGCTGCTACAGATACAAAACCTGTTTCATATATTCCGGTAAAACCAAAGCAAATTTTATCAAGTTATCAGAAAAAAATGTCATCAACTTTAAACTATTTAGAAAAACATTTACCTGAAGTAAAAGAAAATTATAATGAACCGATAATAACGATAAGCGGTAAACAAAATATTCAGGATAAAATTCTCGAAACTATCCAAAATGCAAAACGAGAAATTTATATTGAAATTTGGTCACAAGATTTCAAAACTTATGAACAAGAACTTCTAAGTGCATACAACCGAAATGTTGAAATTCGTATTGTCGGATACGACAGTTTTTCATCTCGCTTCGGACAAGTTTTTCAGCACGCATTTGCTAAAGATATCGAAATGTCATTAGGCGGAAGAATGATAATAATTGCCGTTGATGATTCTGTCGGAGTTGTAGGCAAAATATCATCATTTGCCAACGAAGCTCCGGATATTAATATAATTTACACCCAAAACAAAAGTATCGTTTTTATTATTAAAGAATTTATAGTCCACGATATGTATTTAATTGACGTCGAAGAAAACCTTGTTGAGCAAATGAAATACATTTACGGCAAAGGATTCAAACGTCTCAAAGACAAAGTTCTGGGCACAAATTCAACATATATGATTCATTAAACAAGTTTATTCTTTTGAAGCAATTCCACTATAGTTTTTATTGCTACTTTTGTTTTTTCGATGAAATCCGTAGCCAACTCCGGCTCGAAATTCTTTTGTAAAACAACTAAAATCTCAGCTTGCATATATTGATAAATCAACACAGATTTAACAATTGAAGAAATTAGTGCCGGTGAAAATATTCCTTTTGAGAGCATTGAAATAATATTGTTAATATTACAAAATTCTTCATCTATGAATTCTTTTGTTTCAAATTTAAACGACTCAACAAAGGCTGCCGGAGTCATTGATGTACTTGATGTCAAAACTAAATCCTTAAATGATACGTTTTTAACACCGTTAATAAGCGCTCCGAATGATGACACGTTATAAATTTCATTATAGTCAACATCTTTAAGCAGTTGCTCAAAATGGTGTATAAAAGTCTGATAATCTTCTCTGGTATATACTAAGCCACCGTTGACAGACTTAACTTGAACAAGATTTTTCTTAATATTATCTACTTTTATTTGTTCTTGAGAAATTCTTTGCATAGTCTCGCCGTAACTATAAATAATATTATCCTTAAAAGCTAAATCTATGCCTGCTAAAATAATTTTCGAGAAGCCCATTTTTATCGCTGACATTAACGCAAAAATTGAAGCAGAACCGCCCGTTTCAGTGAATTTCATAAACGTGTTTTTTTCTGCTAATTTTGTCATAAACGAATCTGTCTCAGAAAAATTAAAGAAAATCTTATTAAAACCTTTACCAGTAACAGTACTGTCTGTTCTCATATCTACAATTGCATTAACTTTTTCAAAAGAAGATTCTAAACCTCCGAGCGTCCTGTCCATATTTTCAGCATCCAAACATACGACAAAATCAGGAGTAATACCATTTTGTAACAAATATTGAACAGTTTTGTTTACTGCTAAAATAACAAATTTATCTCTGTTTGCTTGAATCTCTGCAATATTATCATTTAAAGAAGGACCTGCGCCGGCGATTAGCGCAATCTTTCCTGTATATTTTTCGTATAAATCAGATAACAAATAGCTTTTGTTATTGTTTATAAAAGCAATATTGTCAATTGTGTTTTGAAGCCATTTTTTGAAAATCTGGTAATCGTATTAATATCTACCATTTTACTTTTGCAGGTGTCAAAAACTTTTTGAGTCAGCATTAGTAGCTCTTTATTTTTAACCACAGCATAGTTCTGAAGGTATACTATTTCAACTTTATCACGTGTTAAATACGATGAAGACAGTTTATTTATAAGCTCATCTAAATCATTCGTAATAAAAACTCGCCCACTTGCTAAATGTTCAGAAATATCTACGTTGTTTAATACAAAATGGAGCAAATTCAAATCCGGTTCATATACATATATTCTTGAAGGATAAGCATTAAAGACTTCATCAAGCAGATAACAAAGTCCAATACCAAATGTTATAATTACATCATTTGGCTTCATCTCTTTTTTGATAGTATTTCCCAACATTTGTTTAATTGCTTCACGCGGGTTTTTTAAATCGTCCGCCGGTAATTCATCTTTAAGCAAAACGTAATCATTTGAAGGTGTTACACAATATGAAATTCCAACTCTGCTTTCAACAGAAGATATTTTAGTTAACCTACGTTTTAATGCTAGGTTATCAATTAGCTCCAAATTCTTATCAAACATTTTAAAAATCCTTTTTAATCAATAAATTAGCACGATTCGAGCTTTTTGTAAAGGTTTTGGGTCGAAAATCAACTATTTTAAGTACGTTCAGCTTCTCTTTTGTCAATTAAAGTCTCAAATTCTTTAAAAACATCATTCCCAACTAGTTGTTCCAATCGTGAACGTTTTTCGAAGAAATTTCCTCGTGCTTTTTGTTGTTCGTCTAAAGCTTCTCTGTAGAAAGTATCAGTCATTAAAATAACCGGTTTTGAAAGCTTTTGAGAGGATTTGTAATTATCATAGCTTCTGTTGACCATTTGAGTTGTCATATTATACAATTCTCTTGCCGTTAAATAATCATAATAAACATCCACGACCTTTTGTTGCAATTCTTCAACTTTTCTGACCAAAATAATCATATCAGCATCTGTTACCTGAGTATATTTGTAATTCAGTGCTTTTGTGTCCGTTGACATAA
Source organism: uncultured Vampirovibrio sp. (assembly GCA_964431115.1). Classification (GTDB taxonomy): domain Bacteria; phylum Cyanobacteriota; class Vampirovibrionia; order Gastranaerophilales; family Gastranaerophilaceae; genus CAG-196. The sequence continues at coordinate 4,174 of CAYSIO010000007.1, read as the reverse complement.
TACCCAAAGTATTGCCACCAATTAGAGCCGCGCTGGCAAGAACAGGGTTTCCCATGCCTGCACCGACCATAGTAGACATACCTGCAATGGTTGTAAGAACTTTTTTAACAGCTCCCGAATCCGGCTTATCCTTATCAGGATTAGATAGTTTATATATTGCAAATTTTATGGTATCACTTCTTGTTGCGGCTCCTTGCCATAATAAAGATAAATCTGCCAACATATCGTTATAATCAATTTCAAGAGTTTTTGAAATTTCTAAAGCCATTTTTTTAATGCTTAAATCCGCATATGTCAGGTTCTGAGAATCCTTAACCGTAACTTCTTTCTGCACAATAGGTTGAACAGTCGGCTGAACTTCAAAATCACATTTTGCTTCAGGAGTATCTGTCGTACCGAGTCTGTAAAATTTTTCTTGAGGTTCTTTTAAATCATCTAAAGCTAATAGAGAGTATGATGCATTCTGCGATAATAGCAACAATAGGAGAAATGAGGCTATTTTTTTCATTTATTACCCTCCTTTCCCTTATAAAGCACTGAATCAAAATCGTACTGATACATATCCAAAGAATCAACAGCTTTTTTACCGGCTAATCTTTGAAGCTGAATATGATATTTTTTTGCCGATTGTTCTAAATTAAATTCCTGTAATCTCATAGAATCATAAAGATTTGTAGAGATTGCAAGTTCCATAACGTCATTGCTATATAGAGCATTCGAATAGTTTCTGCTATATAAAAGCAATTTGGAACGCGTCGTTTTAAGCTGAGATAACGTATTTTTGTAATTGTAATATGAACTAATTAAAGTATCCTGTAAATCTTCAACCATGCCGGCAAGCTCTATTAATTCCGTATCAGTAAGAGGTGTCTCTTGCGGTACATTTTTTTTATTTAAAAGACCTTGAGCAAGCCTACCTGCAGAAAAAGCCGAAGTTTGAATCGCCGGATTTGCACCCATAAGACTCGGAACAAAAGAAGCTCCGGAAACAATTGCAGAAAGAGTCTTAGCCATTAGAGAAGAGTGGATTCTTCTTTGTGACTCAGGAGTAGCTAATTTTTTAAGTGCAAATTCTATAACCTGATTGTTTTCGACTGTTCCTTGCCAAAGTCGTTCCAGATCTTTTAAATCGTGCTCTTTTTGCTCGTCAATAAGGTTTGCAAGAGTCTCAGAGTCATTTACTAATAAAGACCCTTTTATAGCTTGTTTAACTTCACCTGTTGCAAGCTCCGGTTTTTCTATATCTGACTTATCTAAGGTCACGACACCGGTACTCGCGCCAAAAGCTTGAGCTGATAATAAACAGATTAAAACTATACTCCCCAACAATCTCTTCATCATAATATATTTATAACCTAAAGTTTGAAAAGGAGCAAATATTTTTAGCTGATTTACTTAACATAAAAACTCGCGTTAACATTTGCATTAACTTTTACAACACCGTTAGAAAGTTATCAATCATCTTTCCGACTTTATCAATTGATTTTGTATGGACAATTACACGATTTGACACTTCATATTTTTCAAAATTCTTTTTAGAATTTACGTAAGAATAAATAGGATTTGCGCTAAAATCACAAGCAATTAAAAACGACGAGTAATATTTGCCAATTTTCTGGAAGCTTCATATGTGGTTAAAACCCTATCAGAGAAATCAAGTCTTTCATTTATATATTCCAAACATTTGATAATTTCTGTATCAATACCTTGATTTTCATATTCTAATTCTGTCAAGAATTTTATTTCTCTTGGGAAATAGTTATTTTTTCCGTTATAGTTTTTTAGAACTTTACCGTCTTTCAATAACCAACCTTTTTTAAATTCACCTGAACGGGTATTAATTTTTATTAACACTGTTCCCGGCATTTTTTTATTTTCTGCAGCATCAATATAGATTAAGTTTTCTCCGTCTTTATTCCAACCACGAAAGAACAGACCACCTGTTTTTATTTTTTGAAATGCAGGTGAAGCAATCGCTTTTAATCTTTTTTCTTTTTCTTTTAATTTTGCACGTTTCTCGTTTATTTCATTCATTAATAAGAGTGCTTTTTCACTAATCATGCCATCTTTTGAATCTATCGAACGAATAACTTTTTCTAATTGTAACTTTAATTTATAGAATAAAGAAAATAAATCTTTTGAGTTAATTTCTTCTTGATTGAGACACTTATTCACTGAAACAAAATTAATAAAACTATCACTTCTCGCCACAGCAAAGGATTTCATCATTCTATAGACTTTTTCTTTGCATATTGGAATAACATCAACAATATTACCTTTTTTATCACGTTTATAAATAGCAATCACATCATTTCCGTCATGTTTCTTTGAATGCGATTTAACCAAAGTCAACCCGTTCTGCTCTTGGTCAAGATTATAAAAGGTTATAGTAGAGCCCTTCCTATAAGTTGCAAAAGTATCTACCTCTTTTTTTATCTTCTTTAGCATTGGATACCCCTGTTTTTCATATGCCGAATCAATTAACGAGAAGAGAGTTAAGACTTCATCCATCAAATTACTGACTGCAGGAGATATTTTTCCGATTCCTTTATTATCATCTTTTGCTACCGATATATTCGTTGGCTTGATATTCATATCAGTTCTTATTTTACACCCTCTTAATTCGCGCAATATTCTATCCGCTTCCGCTGAAGTATCATATTTTTCAACAACTTTATTTACAGTTGATGTAGGATTTTGCACTGCATTTTCAAAAACAAAAACTGTTTCAACAGGCTTTTCTACAGGTTCCGCAACTTCATTTTTATCAATATAATTCTTAGTCTTGCTATCTTTTTCTATTTCAAGAGGAAACTCCGGAATATATGGAACAACCTTTGGCAATTGTGCTTGACGAATTTTTAACAGTGGAAAATCAACTATATCAGCAATATCTGAAAACATTTTTTCTAAATTCTGATCTGCAATTTCCTCTGAAGTTAGATATCGATTCCTGTTATTGCTCTGCATTAGAACTTTATTAGCTTCTATATTATAAATTGTTTTTGGAGAATCCGGAGAACTTATTTCAATGCCTAACCGGTCTTCATTGGATTCAGGCAAATAAACTTACAGAACTTCCGACTCCAAATGCCGAAGCGATCTTTATACCTTTATCAAAACTCACATTAAATTCTTCTGAAACAGCTATAACTTTCTCAGAAATCCCATTATTTTTCTTATTTGTTAAAATATCCTTGACAGCTTCTTTTATTGAATTCAACTGTCTGGCTGTAGCATAACGCAAATCGCCCGGAGCTTTTGGAACTCTTGTTATTCTTGGAGTTGCTTTAAACGAATTTGTTTTGTAATTGTTGTTAATCGATATTATCATTTTTAATCCTTTACATATACTAAAACTCGTAAAAATAATTTTTGCCAGTTAATATAAAATTTGATATAATCAGCTTAGCAATCGTTTTTGGAGGTTCCTTGTGAAAATTACAAAAATTGAACAGCTTGATATTGATTCTCTTCACAAAATATTAACTTCTAACAAAATTACGGAATCACAAAAAACAAGTTTTCTTCTTAAAAATAGTACTGAAATTGCAACAATTATTGAAAATAGTATAACAAGTACTGATTTTAAAGTTTTAATGCAAAACAGAACACTACAAAAATTTCGCCCCTTAAAAAATTCTTATACAAAGTGGGGTGATAAAATTATTTTAGCTAAAGCACTTGGTGTTAAGCCCGCAGAAATTCCGGAGTTTGTGAAAAAAACTTCTAATGCAATTAGTGAAATGAATGAATTGGATTTCTTGCCTAAATCAAAACTTGAAATGGTCAAATCTTATGTATATCGTCACGGCTCAAAAGACGAATTAGTAAATTTCTTAGATTGGGAATTGAAACATACGAAGGATATTTTAAAAACTTTGTATTCAACTCTGAATTACTACAGCGGAGGAGTTGCAGATTATTTTATTCGCCCGATTCATAGGATGGATAACAAAACGATGATTAGGATTTATTGCATCATAAATAAAAATATAAAGGCTTCTCAGGCCTCAGGCAAACTTTCTGATGCGGATAGTAAAAGAATTGCAAAATGGTCTCTTATAAGAATTTATCAAATCCAAAATAATTCCAAATTTGTTAATGCAGTAAAAACATATAATGTTTTAAAATAAAGAGGCTACATAACTCATTTACAACCTTTCCAAACTCC